>DAIDTM010000375.1 GCA_027457205.1 Anaerolineae bacterium
TCAATCGCCAACGCTGATGGACTGGCGGACCGTCGAGCGCAACATCGAACTGCCGCTGGAGATTGTCGGCGCGCCGCGCGCCGAGCGCGAACACCGCGCCGGCGAACTGCTCGACCTCATCCGCCTGCGCGATTTCGCCGCGCGCTATCCGCACGAGTTGTCCGTCGGAATGCAGCAGCAAGTCGCGATCGCGCGCGCATTATCGACGCGTCCGTCGATTCTGCTGATGGACGAACCGTTCGGCGCGCTGGACGAAATCACGCGCGAGCGATTGGGGCGCGAACTGCTCGACATCTGGGCGCGCACGCACGTCACCATCCTCTTTGTCACGCACAGCGTCGGCGAAGCGGTCCGGCTTTCCGATCGCGTCGCCGTGATGTCGCCGCGCCCTGGGCACATCGAGCGCGTCATCAATGTCGATCTGCCGCGTCCGCGTCCGGTCGAGATTCGCGAGCTGCCGCGCTACTGGGAATTGCTGCGCACAGTCCGCGCCGCGCTGCACCTGAACGACGATGCATCGAAGAATGGAGTGCAATGAATCACACGCTCGTTTCTCCAACAACACACCACTGGAATCTTGAAATGCGCTTGAGTCGATGGTTCCGCAAAAATATCCAATACATTCTCATTCCGTTCGCGCTGGCGCTGGCGCTGACGGCGTGGGAGGCAATTATCCAGATCAATCAATATCCCGCGTTCATCCTGCCCACGCCGCGCCAGGTCGCCGCAAGCTTCATCGAGAATTGGAGCAACGGAATCATTCCGTACCACCTGCAGATCACATTGTTTGAAATCGTCCTGGGATTCAGCGTCTCTTTTGCTTTCGCCACCAGCGTCGGCTATGTGCTGGCAAAATCGCCGCTGATCGAGAAAATCGTATCGCCGTACCTCGTCGCCACGCAAGCGATTCCGTTGGTCGCATTGGGTCCATTAATCGTCATCTGGATCAACACCGGTCCAGTGCAGAACGCACTGATCGCGGCGCTCGTCTCGTTTTTTCCGATGCTCGTCAATACCATCGTCGGCATCCGCGGGGTGCGCTCAGAGTACCGCGCGCTGATGCGCTCGTTCTCGGCGAGCCGGTGGCAAGTCCTGACGAAGCTCGAACTCCCCGCCGCGCTGCCAGTCTTTTTCGGCGGCGTGCGCGTCGGCGTGACGCTTTCGGTGATCGGCGTGGTCGTCGTCGAATTGCTCTGGGCAGACCGCGGCTTGGGCTTCTTGATCAATTTTGCGCGCGGCGCGCTCGATACGCCGCTGCTATTTGCCACCGTCGCTACACTATCGACGATGGCAATCGGACTATACATTCTCGTCGCCATACTGGAACGCGTGGTAATTCGATGGCGGAGGAGTGAACCGTGAAGATCATGCTGGGTCGACTTGGACTCGTATCGGTCATCGCACTGGCGCTTGCCGCGTGCGCGCCCGCGCCGTCGGCTGCGCCCACGTTGACACCCGCGTCGCCGGCGACGGCAAGCGCGCTGACTTCCGTCACCGTCGTGATGGGATATATCCCGGACATCCAGTTCGCGCCATGGTACGTGGCGGACAAGAAAGGGTACTTTGCGGCAGAGGGTCTCCAGGTCAAATACAACTGGGGTTTTGAAGTGGACGGGGTGAAGCTGGTTGGTGCGAACCAAGCCGACTTTGCGCTGCTCGGCGGCGATCAGGTGATTCAGGCGCGCTCGCAAAACATCCCGCTCGTCTACGTCGCCAATTACTATAACGCGTTTCCCATTGCGATCTTCTCCCTGAAAGACAAGAACATCAAAACGCCGCAGGACTTGGTCGGGAAAAAAGTGGGACTGCCGGCGTTTTACGGCGCGACGTACACCGGCTGGCGCGCGCTGCTTTACGGCGCGGACATCAAAGAGTCGGAGGTGCAGACTCAAAATATCGGCTTTACGCAGGGGGCGGCGGTAACGCAGGGCTTGGTCGATGCGGCGGCGGGCTATTCCAACAATGAACCGGTGCAACTCGCGCTCGCCGGCAAACAGATCAACGTCATTCAGGTTTCCGATTACAGCAAACTGGTGGGCATCGGTCTGGTCACGAATGAAAAAACGGTCGCCGAGCGACCGGAGATTGTTCAAAAGGTGGTCACCGCGTTGATCCGCGGCATCGAGGATACAATAAATAATCCGGACGAGGCGTTGAACATTTCCCTTCAGAGTCTGCCGGAAGCTGGAGGACAGAACCTGAAAACAACTCAAGCGGTGCTGAACGCTTCCGTCAAGCTCATGGTCAGTCCGCATTTGGGCTACGTTGATCCAGCCGACTGGGCAGCGTCCGAGAAATTTATGAAAGACGCCGGCTTTATCAAGACCGACGTCGACATTTCAAAGATTTTTACCAACAAGTTTGTGCCGTGACGGAAGTAAAAAAATGCGGAAGGATGAAGACTGACTTCATCCTTCCGCATTTTTAGTTCAGCCCTCGCACTAGACCCACAACCCGCCATGGACGTTCAGCACCGCGCCGGTGATGTACCGCGCCTTATCGGACACGAGGAACGCAATCGCTTCGGCGACATCATCCGCGGTACCCAACGAGCCGAGTGGAATGAGACTGGGCAGTTCGCGACGGTCGGAATCGCTCATCGCGTACGTATCGATAAAGCCGGGACTGACCAGATTAGCGCGAATACCGTACCGCGCTTCGCTGCGCGCGACCGATTTGCTGAGGACGACCAGCCCGGTATTGGCGGCGTTGTACGCGGCGGTCGTCGGCGCGCCGCGCGTTGTCTCCGCGTTCAGCGAGCCGATGTAGACGATGTTGCCGCTCTTTTGCGCGCGCATCACCGCGAGCGCGTATTTCGTGCAATAGAACGCACTCGACAGGTTGCCGTCGAGAATGCGCCGCCACTCGTCGATCTCCGTATCGAAGACCGACTTGACGAGGAAGGGTCCCGCGTTGTTGACTAGAATATCGATCCGTCCAAACGCCGCTATCGTCTGATCGATCAATTGCTTAGCGCCCTCCGGCGTCGCGACATCGGCTTGGATCGACATCGAGCGCGGCGCGGCGGCTTGCGCCGGCGTCAGCGTCTCACGCGCGGCGTCGGCGTCCTTCTGATAATTCACGACGACCGAGATGCCGTCCGCCGCCAGCCGCCGGGCAATGCCGCGCCCGATTCCTTTACCGCTCCCGGTCACTATCGCCACGCGTTCGTCTGCCATGATTCCCCCGTTTCAATAACTTGACTCTGAAGCGATCTGTTCCTGCTGCAAGACGCGCTTGTCCACCGTAATCGGCGTCGCGCGCGGATTGAGATATTGATCGAAGAAGGAAAGGGTGCGCGACATGAACAGCTGCCAGCCCCAACCGGTAAAGACGTGCCCCTGCCCTGGATAGGTGTACAGTTCTACCGGCTTGCCTAGCGCAGTGAGTTGATTGGCGAGGTCGACCGACCATTGGATAGGAACCGTATCATCCGCCTCGCCATGATGAATGATGAGTGGCGTATTCATGTCTGCAAGATAACGGCTCGGTGAGGATTTCAAAAAGATCGCGTGTAGTTGTCCCCGATAATCTGTCGGCGCATCGGGCGGCGGGGTCGGCACGCCCTGATTGAAATCTGGATCAAATTGGTAGAGTTTGTACGCCGTGCGCGGCACCGGCGTAACCAGCGGCGACGTGCAGCCGGCGAGCCAGCAATAATGCACCTCATCGTCCGACGAGACCGCGCCGTACAGCGATCCAACCTTGATCGAATGATTGACCGCCAGCACGCGCATCGTCACACCGCCGCCCATACTGTGCCCCCAAATGCCCACATGCGAGGTATCGGCGTACGGCAGCGAAGGCAAATCGGCGATCAGGTTCAACACGTCAATCGCATAACCAATGTCGAAGGGGTTCGCGCCGCACTGCGATCCGCCATAGCAGCGATAGTCCGAGGCGATAGTTAGGTAGCCGTTTCTCGCGAAAACATCTGCCGAAGGCATGGTGCCATCGCCGCTTTTGTACTGGGCAGGCGGAAAGTAACCGTGATCTAAGACGACGACCGGGAACGGTCCGATGCCGCGCGGGATGTTCATCATCCCGGTAATTCTCAAACCATCCGACGTGTATTCGATCAAGACTTGTTTGTATTGTCCATCCGAAAGGACGCGCGTGATTTTGATTGCGCCGCCGCCGTACGGACGCGCGCGCAGCGCATCAATTGAAAGCACGTTCGGGTCAAGTCTAAGCGCGTAGCGGAACGGTGTCGCAGTGGGTGTCGGTGTGACAGTTGGCGTCGACGTGACTGTCGGCGTCAGCGTCGCGGTAGGCGTGACCGACGTCACTTCGGTCGTTGCCGTCACCGTTGCGTTAGTTGTCGCCGTAACCGTCGCCGTGATCGTCAGCGTCGCTGTTGGGGTGCGCGGCGTCGCCGTTGGCGTGATCGTTCCGGTTGGAGTGAGAATGACTTGAGTCAGAGTGGGAGTTGCCGATAGTGCATTGTCCGCGTATGCCGGGGGCGTCGGTATGGCAAAACTGCGCCATGTGAGGACTAGGATGAGCAGCCCTAGCGCGGCGATAGAGAAATTCTTCACGGCGCCATTATAGCAAAAACGCGGCGGAACGCAAGAGGGATGGACTAGCGTGGATTTCAACCCACGGCTTGTTTCAATCGCCACAATCCAGCCGCGATTGCCAAACTCATCAGCATGATCGACAACGCGACCGCGGCGTCAAGAATATTGACACCGAACCAGAGGTACGTAAAGAGCGCGGGGTAGACGATGAGGTACGACTTGATCGCAAACGGCAACGGCGCGCGATACGAATTGCAGAGGTAGAGCGTCAGATTGAAGCCGGGATACGTCACGCCGTACATTCCCGCCAGAAACGGATTCAGCGCGCCGTACCACGCCAGCCCGGCGACGACGATCACCTCGCGCGCGTGGTCGCAATACTGATCGAACAGCGCTCCGAATTTAGTGGCGCGATTGGTCGCGCGCGCGAGCGCCCCGTCCACGCCGTCGAGCGCAATCGCCGCGACGAACAGGAGAAATGCGATGCGCGGGTGCGTTGGCATCAGCGCGACGACGACCGCGCCGAGAATCACCTGCGAAAACGAGACGGCGTTCGGCGAGACGTGCAGCGCGGCAAGCACGCGCACCAGCGGCGAGTACACCGCTCGGAGCAAGCCGCGCGCGGGCGCGAGCAGTTTGCGTTCGAGGGAGGAGTAGGAGTAAGGAGATTGGGTCAATTCTTTACTCAAACTTCAACTTCGGCAGCGCGTTGACCAAATCCACCGTCTGCACGCTGACATTGATCACGCTCAACAACAAATTCAAAATGTATTTCGGATTGCCCACTTCTTTCGCCCAATCGTTGGGGTCGTTCTTGATGCCGCTGTCGGGATGAACCGTCACCTGATACCGTTCCATCACCCATTCAATCGCCGACTTGCCATTGACCACGTACTCATACGCCTCAGCGGGAATGTTGGTGAGCGTGATTTGGCTGTTGTAAATGATGGTGTCTTTTTGCCCTTTGGCGGGAAAGCGCATCTTTTCCGCGCTGTAATTGATCGTCTCCATCCCCTTGCCCGACATGCCTTTTTCAATTTCACGGCGCGGAATACGATCATACAGCACCACCACACCTGGCGCGGCAGGAACGGTCTCGTAATTGACGTGCAATTCTGCCAACTGGCGACCTGTTTTGCTAAACTTCCAAAAATCGCGAACGTCTTCGACAAGCGGCAAACGCGGCAGTTGCTTTTTCAAATCATTCGCAAACGTGGTGCGATATTCTGGACTGTGCAGAATGCCATACACGTAATAGAAAATATCTTCCTTGGTGACGTTCTTGCCATACTGCTTTTTGGCGCGTTCCAAAATGAAATCCGACACGCCATCCCTGCGGACATATTCGCTTTCGCCGACAGCATCCCACAAGGTTGGGTTTTGCTTGTCTTGTTCTTCGTAGTAGTAAAGCGGGAAACATTGTGTACCAGAATCTAAACAGTTTAAATCAGGTATACAGTTGGCAATTATTGCTGTATTTTCCTTGCTTCCGCCCAAACCAGAAACACAAATTACTAAATTCTCTAGCGAAGGATTGGGGAAAATTTTGGGCAGTTGATAAACACGTTCATTGAGAGCGCGATCAAAATATGCTTTTTGTTTGAAGAACGGTCTATATAAGCTCGTGCGAATACTGCTTGCATCAAACGTCATTATCCTATTCGACGATAACCACATTAAAGGGTTGTCCGACCAACTAAATTTCGTTGAATCAAACGAAACAATTTCTCTTGGCTCTACCTTTGGATTAGTTTTTTTTGCTTTGTTAAATCGGACAAGTTCTTTGTTGTAAAAATCAATACTCAACTCAACATTCTTTTGTAGCTTTTCAGATGAAGAATTATAACACCACGCATCCCGAGTTGTCGCTAATCCTCTGCCGTAAAATGGAACGAAAAAGGTCGATTTATTATTTTTGTCATCCTTGTCGCCCAAAGGTATAAACGTATCAAACACATCATTCCGCTGGGCAAGCCAATCGCCGTGTTCATCAGGTGACAACGTTTGCCAGGTCATTTCAGGGTTGGCAAGCGAACCGAATTTTTTGAGGATGGCTAGTTTTTCTTCACGGTCTAGATAATCACCAATGTCGTGATAATGAATCGTCGCCTTGGCAGTTTTCACCGCAGGTTTCTTGACCAAGAACGTAATCGCAATCGGCGTGCGAGAACCAGAGCCAAACAACTTGCCGCCCTCTTTGCGACTTACTTCTCCACTGGTACGTTGGTCGCCACGCAAATTAAATACCCAAATGCTCGTAAATTCTTTTTCTAATGTTTTGCGGAATCCATCTGTATTGTTACCATCCAACCAACCACTGTTTGAAATAAACGCAATCACGCCGCCGTGTTCAGGGTCTAATCGGTCAGTGCTCCAACGAAATGCCTTGATGTAAGAATCGTACAGCGAGTTTTTATTCGTCGCATCAGTTGCTTTGGCATAAGTGCTCGCAATGCGGGAATCCAAAAACTCGTATTTCTGATTTTGAGCATTGTCGTTCGCAGAACGTTGTCCTACGGAATACGGCGGATTGCCCATAATCACACGCAAGGGTGCTTTCTTCTGCTTCTCTACTCGTTCCGAGTTCCGATGTAACATTTCGGAAAATTGTTGCTGGCTTGCGCCCGTTTCGCCCAATTGAAAAGTATCCGTCAGCACAATGCCTTCAAACGGATAATAGAGGCCGCCCATACCGTCATTAGGGTCTGGGGTGGCATCGTGGTAAGCATTTTCAATATTGACGGCGGCAATGTAATACGCCAGCAAAACAATTTCGTTCGCGTGCAATTCGTGCTGGTACTTGCGCTCCAAATCTTGTGGCTGGATGAGTCCGCTTTGCAACAAGCGCGTCATAAATGTGCCAGTGCCCGCGAACGGGTCGAGGATATGAATGTTCTCGTCCGTCAGACCGCGCCCAAATTCCTGTCTCAACAAATCATCCGCTGAACGAATGATAAAGTCCACCGCTTCAACGGGTGTATACACAATTCCCAATTGCTCCACCATCTTGGGAAACGCCGTTTTGAAAAACTTGTCGTACAGTTCGATAATGATGCGCTGTTTGCCTTCGGCATTGTCGATCTTTTCCGCGCGTTTCTTGACCGATTCGTAGAATCGCCGCAAGGTGTCGGATTCTTCCGCCAGTGGCTCGCCGCCGAGCGCATCCAACATGCCTTGCATCGCCGTCGAAACCGCATTGTGCTTGACAAACGAATAGCCCTCGAACAACGCCTCAAAGATTGGCTTGGTGATAATGTGCTGTGCCAGCATGTCAACCGCTTGCGCTTGCGTAATGCTGGGATTGATATTCTTTTGCAAGCCCGCCACAAAATTGGCGAACGCGGCTTTTTGGTCTTTCTTGTGCTCAACCAGGTATTGAATGCGTTCCTTTTGGCGTTCGGCAATGACCGCCACATCCTTTGCCCATTGCTCCCAATAACGGCGATCACCGACCTTTTGCACCAGCCGCGCAAAGACGACCGATTGCAACTGCTCGAACTGCAACGCCAATTGACGATGAATGCTTTGCGTGGTCTCTTGGGTCGCCGAATCTTCTCTGACCGCAACGGGGTTGCCGTGTTCATCGTAGGTATATTCGGTTCGCCCCACCAAAATTTGATTGGGGCGTTTCTTGTTCAGTTCGATTTTGTTGACGGTGGCATTGAATCGGTCATCGTGCGCGCGCAAAGCGTTCAAGACCGTCCACACCACCTTGTACCGTTCGTTATCGTCCAACGCTTTATCGGCTTCCACGTCCGCTGGCACAACGACGGGGATGATGATATAGCCATATTTCTTGCCTGGTGCTTTACGCATCACGCGCCCCACCGATTGCACTACATCAACCTGGGAATTTTTTGCCGAGAGGAACATCACCGCATCCAACGAGGGCACGTCCACGCCTTCGCTCAATACGCGCACGTTCGTCAGCGTGCGGCATTCGTTCCCTTCGGTCACGCCCTTGATCCAACTCAACATCTCATCCCGCGCGGGCGCGGACATTGTGCCGTCCATGTGCTTGGACTCGACCGTGACCATCTGCTCTTTTTTCTCTGGCGGCAGAGAATTCAAATACGCCTCGGTCGCCGTGTTGAATAGGTCGGTGATTTTTTTCGACACGGCGATGGTCGAGCAAAATGCGACTGCGCGGCGCATCGGTTCGGGGTCAACTTCTTTCGTCTTACCATCATCGCCAATGAATTGTTTCGACAGCGCATTGATACAGCCCACTAACTTGGATACATCGTCCGCGCTGATTTCCGATTCCTGGCTAATCATTTTCTGCACGGCGGGTGGTACGTCCTTGTCGCTCAGCGTGAGAATCAAAACCTTGTAATCCGTCAACAGCCCGCGTTCCACGGCTTCGCCAAACCCAATGCGATAGATTTCCTCGCCGTATAGCTTGGGGTCATCCATCGAGCACAATACCGCATCCGCTTGTGCGGCTTTGCTTTTCACATCGTCGCTATACAAGCGCGGCGTGGCGGTCATATACAACCGCTTTTTGGCTCTAATGAAATTATTATTGTGGACTTTGGTGAAATCCTTTTCGCTCTCGTTCGCCAACGTCACGCCCGTAGTGCGGTGCGCTTCATCACAGATAATCAAGTCAAATTCGGGGAAACTGTTCTTGAGCAAAACCTTTTGCGCCTTGGCAATGACATCAATCGATTGATAGGTGGAAAACACCATCGTCATCCCTGCCTTTTTTCGTTTTGCGCTCTCGAATTGTTGCAGAATATCTTTCGGGTCGGTGGAAGCGGGCAAAGCCAAGTCTACGATGCTAAAAGTATCTTCGTCGTTATTCTTGCTTTTCTTTTTGGACACTTCGGGGTCGGAGCAAATACAAATCGCGTTGATCGGTTCTTCGGCGTCCGCGCTCCACTCGCGCAATGCCTGTCCCAGTAACGCAATGCTCGGCACGAGGAATAGAATTGTGCCTTTGCCGTGCGTCTCACACTCTGCAATCCGCAAGGAATTGAATGTCTTGCCCGTTCCGCAAGCCATGATAAGTTTGCCGCGTTCCGCTTTCTTGAAATACTCGTGCGTTTTTTCCAGTGCGACTTTTTGATGAGGCAGAAGAATCTTTTTAGCGGTTCGCGCCGCCTCGCCGTGAACGCCTTCTTCCAACTTGTCCCAGTCAACGGGCGATTCCAACAATCCAGAAAGACTCAGGCGAATAAAAGGCGGATGCTGATTCCGAATGGCTTCTTCGGCATTGCTCCCAAAATGTCTGCCTGTGGTGTCAATCCAAAGCCGTTGCGCAAACCGCGCCGTCTGTAAATTCTCATCCTTGAATTCGCGGCTCGACGTGGAAAGAAAACTGTCCAGCGCGCCTTTATCAATAATGGTCCCTTCCTGATAGCACTTGCATTGAATCGCCCAATAATCGCCTTCATGCGTCAAGGCAACCAAATCAATCCCAGTATCACTCCCGCCCAAATCTGCCTTTCCGAAAAACTCATTCCACAACCAAACATGCTTGAACTTGAAAGCATACGTGGGGTCGGTCTGCAAATACGCCCGCATCAACCGCTCAAAGCGGTCACCTTTATCGCGCTCGGAAAATGAAATTTTTCTGTACTGGTCGAGTATCTTTTGAAAACTCATTGATTGTCTCTTTATTCCGAAGCAGTTTCAGGGTTTTGTGTGCCTCAAAACTTGAACCGCGCAAAATCCTTCCCCACCACAACTTTTCCGCCAAACGTCTTCGCCGCTGCCGCGTGAATCTTTTTCACGTCGCCGTTCGGCGGCAAATGAACCAGCACCAGTTTCTTGACGCCGGCGCGCTTCGCCTGCGCCCCGGCTTGCGCCGCGCTTGAATGCCCCAGCACCGGCTTGTCAACTGTCGTTGCCTCGTGAAAGAGAATGTCCACGCCGCGTGCGAGCTCCGCCACAGAATCACAGACCTCGGTGTCGCTGGAATACACAATCGCCTTGCTCGATTGACGCGACACGATCCGCGTCGCGATGGTTGGCAGCAAATGCTTGGTCGTCGTCGTCGAAACCGAAAATTCCGGCGTGACGATCTGCAAGCTGATCGCCGCGTTGGACACGCGGTGAAATTCGACCGGAAAATAGCCCACCTTGAACCAGCGCTCCCATTCGAACGCGTGCATCATCGCGCGCGTGGCGCGCAGCGTCTCCGGCAAGCCGTAAATATGCAGCGTTTTTTTCCGCCCCGCCAGCCAGAGATCGAGCAGAAAAACCGAAACGCCGTAGAGATGGTCGGGATGATGATGCGTCAGAATCAAATGATCGATGCTGTCCAACGCGACGCCGGCTCTCGACAATCGCTGCACCGGTCCGCCGCCGCAATCGATCAGAATAGAACTGGTCTCGCCCTGCACGACCAGATACGTATGCTCGCGCGTCGCGTCGCTGAGCGCCGCGCCGGTGCCCAGCAAGATCACTTGCGCCATTTTATCTCCCGTAAAACCAGAGTACGACCTGGGGTGTGACGTTGGCTTCGACAAAGGCGGCAATCAACAGCAACGGCAAAACGACGAACACGAACATCTTGACCAGGTCGGCGAGCGCGTGCAGCAAATTCTCGCCCGCTGAAACGCCGGGTGGCGGCGAGATGATCGACGCGCCCAGCCGCAGCGCGAACGCCGTCGCCAGCACAGCCGCCGGCAATTCAAACAGCCCGTGCGGAACGACGAACGCGACGAAAAATGTCAGCGGGTTCATCCCCAGCATCGCGACCTCGCTCGCGAAAAAACCGATAATCGCCATCGGCGCGAGCAGCAGGATCAGCGCGATACTGCCGAATGAAAACAGTCCCAGCAGCGACGCGCCCAGCAACGAACGCACGTTGTTCACGAAAATCGCTTGTGTGTTGAGACTTGGCAAAAAGCCCAGACTCGGCATACTCAACTGCCGCTGGAACGCGCTGCGGTCGATCCGTAGATCGATCACGCCGCTGGGCAGCGGAAAACGCAGCGCAAACACCCAGCCGAAAACCAGTCCGCCGAGAATCACCAGCACTGTGACGAAGATCGGCAAGCGATTTTCGCGCAAGAGGCGCGGCACGTCTTGGCGATAGATCCGCGCGAGCGAAAATCGTCCATCGCCGACAAAAAAACGGCGAAACATCCGCGCCATCGCGCCGAGATTCAATTCGTCGATCTCGCGCGCCAGAATTTCCTCTCGATTGAACGTCCGCATGCCGGTTCGGATCAGCAGCGCAACGGCGACGGCGAGCGCGGCGATGATAAACCACATCACGTCGTACTGCCCCCAAAAGAGCAGCACCGTCTCGCCTTGCAACAGAAACGCCATTGGAATAATGATAAACGAGGCGAGCAGGTTCGCCGCACGCACGCTGGTCGTGTGGCTGGAGACGACGACGGCGCCGGCAACCATCACCACCGATTCCATCGCGGTCACCAAAAGAATCTGAACGAGAATGACCCACTCGGGAATATACCGCATCGAAATATAGAGACCGATCAAGTATGAAATGATCCCGAGGTAACTCGCAAACAGCGGAGGAATAAGCGACGAAAAGAACTTGCCCAAGTACAACGCGCTGTCTGAAATCGGCGTGCCCAGCAGCGGTTCGAGACTGTTTCGTTCCTTTTCACCGACGAACGACTCGAGCGCGATGATCAGCGAAAATGAAATCGGAAAGAATCCGACGATCATCACCGCAAATGGAATGAGGTGCAGTGGGATGATCGTCGCGTTGTACTCGCGGACAAAATTGATTGCGACCTGCGTCGACAGGTTCATGATCCAGGGAAAGATCAGCGTCAGGATCAGCACCGGCGCGACGATGCGCCAATCGCGCAGTGAGTCGCGGATTTCGCGGCGAGTGATAATCAGCGCGTCTCTAAACATTCTCGCTCAACCTTCCACCAGCTTCAGATACACGTCTTCCAGCCCGCGCGGGACCTCGCTCAACGTCAACACGCTTGCGCCGATCTCGTGCAGCCGGTCCAGAAGCAGCGGATTGGCGATTTCGGGCGACGCGGCACGGTACCGCAGCGACAGCTCGTCCATCGATTCGATTTGCAGATTGCCGTTCAGATGGGGCCACGGCTGTCCCAGCGGACGCGCGAGGCGCACTTGCCAGATCGGCAAGCCAAGCAGGTCGCGCTTTAATTCCGCCGGCGTTCCCAGCGCGATCAATTGCCCGCGTCGAATGACCGCGATGCGGTTCGCCAGCGTCTCGGCTTCATACAAATTGTGCGTGCAGAGCACGATGGTATGCCCGCGGCTGCACAAATCGGCGATCACGTCGCGTACCTGCTTTGCGCTGTACGGATCCATCGCGGAAGTCGGCTCGTCAAGAAAGAGCACGCGCGGATTGTGGAGCATCGCGCGGATGAGCGCGGCTTTCTGCCGCATCACTTTGGAAAACTCGCCGAGGCGGCGGTCGCGCGCGTCCCACAAACCAAAGTGCTTGAGCAAGTCTTCCGCGCGCGTGTGAATTTCGTCGCGCGGCATACCCTGCAATTCGCCAAAAAAATCGAAATAATCGAGAGGACGCATCCGCAGGTACAAGCCGGGGAATTCGGTCAAATGACCGACGATGTGCCGCACTGCCGGCGCATCGGCGACCACGTCATAGCCGGCGACGCGCGCCGAGCCGCGCGTCGGCTTGAGAATCGACGTGAGCATCCGCACCGTCGTCGTTTTGCCTGCGCCGTTCGGACCGAGCAGCGCGAGCAACTCGCCTTCGTTCACCGTCAGCGTCAGATCGTCGACGGCGGTCAGCGCATCGAACTGTTTCGTCAAATGGGTTGTCTCAATCAGCGGGGGCACGCAAAACTACCTCAGGTTCATTATAGAGCGATTCATCACGCGCGGCAATGGGAAAAAAGTGTCAGTTCACATCCTGAACACTTTCACCAACTTTTTCTCCGTCTCGCCTTCGATCGTCGCTTCCACCTCGACGTACTTTTCCAAGCCCGAGCCGCGCAATTTCTCTTTGAGCAATTCGTCGAGCTGAAAAATTCCCGCCGAGTTGTTCATCCGCACGTTGATATGAATCGGCTTTTCCACACCCGATTTGATTTCCACCTGCTCGATTGCCGCCGCGGACAGCGAGTGGATGTTCACCGTTCCCGCTTCGAACGGAATCCGCGAGCGTCCCTTGGTCATATCCAGCGCGTCGGCAACGCGGACGACGCCGGCTTCGACCGTCATCGGCTTGCCGTCGCTGCGATGCGAGATGATCGCATGCAGCGTTTCCGACCGAATGATCGTCCGCGCGGCAATCGGGTAAATCCCTTCCAGCAAATCGTCGATCTTGGGCTGCGCGACGAAGAGACTGTACTGCTCGTGATCGATGCGATGGATCGACATCCCGAGGTCATGCATCAGCGACGCGAGAACGACGATGACTTCCGCGTCGTTGTTCGTCATTTTGTGATCTTGTACGACGCTCGGCACAACCCCGCGCTCGATCAACTGCCGCAGCAGTTTCAGCGCGATGTTAGAGACAATCTGGAAATGGACCGGTCCGTGATCGCTCATTCCCAATCGATCGACCGCGTTGACGTTCATCGCCTGCCACAGCGCGTACAGCTCCTCGTCCGCGTTCACGCGGTCGATGACCTGCTGCAACACCGGATTGTGCCGCGCTGGCACGCGAATATCGATGTGTTGATTCTGCGGCGCGCTGAGCGCCTCCGCCACCAGTTTCGTCTCGTTCAATTCTTGGTCTGGCATTTTGCCTCCCCAGATTTGTGCTACGGCGATTCAAGGGTGATGTTTGCCGTGCCTCCCAGCACCGCGCTGGAATCCGAGTAACTCAGCACGCGCAGATCGAGTTTCAAGAACACGTGCGGATTGATGCGCCCCACGTACTGGAGCGAGTCGAGCGCCTTACGGTACGGATATCCGCTGATGCCGAGGAACTGCGCGCCGTCAGCGGTCGATCCGGCGTACAGCACATTCGAACCGGGAATGGAATCGTTCTTGTTCAGCGACAGGGACACCGGCGCGCTAAAGTCCATCAGCGGTGTGCCGGGCGCACCGCCGGGCTGGATCGTCACGTTGTTGATTTCGATGTGCGACGTGCCGATGAGCGTGATCGAGGTATCGCTAAAGGCGGCGACACGCAGCGACAGTTTCACGTTGACATCCGGGATCGGCGCGCCTTGCCAATCGACCGAATCGCCGATCTGCTTCGGCGCAACGAGTCCGGCAATCAGCACCTTGCCCGCGCCGGCAGCCGTCTTGCCGCCATAGGCAATCGATGTACCAGGCAGCACCGTGTCTGTCTTGATCGTCAACGAAACGGGTGCGTCGTACGTCAGCGTATTCGGCGGGAGCGGCGTGCTAGGCGCAAACGGATTGCCCGAACAGCCAACCGACACGAGGGCGACCAAAAACAGAGTGAAGAAAATTCGATGCGGAAGAATGAGCTGAGGCATTGCCGCTCCTTTCGCGCGCAGCGCGCGCCGATTGGCGCAAATTCCGGCGCGTCGAACCGTGCCAGCAGAGACATCACACCAGTAACATTCTAACACAACAAACGCGCGGCGACAAACCGCGTCAGTTGGCGACGGTTCAACTTTCCGCCGGTTGAGCCGATTCATGCGCTCGACCGCCAATAAAAACACTTGGCGTAACGGCGACGATAAAAGCGGACCGATGCTACGCCAAGTGTTTGCTGGACAAACGAAAAGACGTTATCCTCAGTTGACCTTTTTCTCGCGTCCTTCCCAGTAGGGTTGGCGCAGATTGGCTTTCAGGATTTTGCCGGTGCCACCCTTGGGCAATGTATCGCGAAACTCGATCGATTTGGGCATCTTAAAGCCGGCGAGGTTCGCTTTGCAGTGCGCCATAAGTTCGTCGACCGTCGCGGTCTGTCCGGGCTTGAGGACGACGATGGCTTTGGGCACCTCGCCCCACTTTTCATCCGGCGCGGCGACAACGGCGCACTCAAACACTTTCGGGTGTGCGTATAGCACATTTTCGATTTCAACCGACGAGATGTTCTCGCCGCCACTGATGATAATGTCCTTACTGCGATCGACGATCGTCACGTAACCTTCGTCATCGACCACTGCCATATCGCCGGTGTGGAACCAACCGTTGCGGATCGCGTTCCGGGTTGCGTCGGGGTCCTTGTAATATCCGTCCATCACGTGGTTGGAATGGACGACGATTTCGCCAATCTGCTTGCCATCCGGGCGAACGTCCTGGTCATTCGCATCGACGACGCGGATATTCGCGCCGGGGATCGAATAGCCGGTCTTCGCCTGCCGCGCGAGTTTCATTTCCAGCGACTCGCCCGTCAGATGCGCTTTGGGCTGCGAGAGCGTCAGCACCGGCGTCGTCTCGGTCAGACCATAACCAACGATGCATAGGCAGCCAAATTTTTCCTGGATCGCTTTGACCAAGGCGGGTGCGGAAGGCGCGCCGCCCAGCACCACGCTTTTCACCGACGACAGGTTGTACTTGCCGAGATCAGGATAATTCAACAGCGCGTTGAAAATCGTCGGCACGCCGAGCATGAACGTGACCTTGTGCTGCTGTACCATCCCGAGCAGCATCGCCGGATCGATCTTGCGGAGCATCACGTGCGTGCCGCCTGCCATCGTCAAAAACTGCGGCGTGCCCCAACCATTAACGTGGAAGAGCGGGACGATGTGCAAGATCACGTCCGCGTCCGTCACGCGCAAGCCAATCGCCGCGTCCAGCGCGTGCAGATACAACGTGCGATGCGTGACCGCCGCGCCTTTGGGCTTGCCGGTCGTGCCGCTCGTGTAAAACAATTCAGCCACCTCGTTCTCATCGATGACCGGCGGATGATACTCGGCGTTCGCGGAGGCGAGCAGCGCTTCGGACTCGTGCGTCGCCGTGCCTTCGCCCGCTCCCTCCATCACGACAAAGAATTTCGTCGCCTGCAGCGCGCCCTTGATGCTCTGCACGAGCGGCAGAAAATCGTTGTGGAAGAAGAGGAACTTGCTGCCCGAGTGATTGAGGATGAACGTGATGTCTTGCGGAGTGAGCCGAATGTTGATCGGGTTGAGGATGCCGCCGGCTTCGATCACGCCATAGTACCCTTCGAGCAATTGGTGCGTGTTGTACGTGATGAAGGACACGCGGTCGCCCTTTTCCAAACCCAGTTTGCGGAGCGCGTTCGCCAGCCGGTGCGTGCGCTCACCGAACTGCGCGTACGTGAATTGCTTTTCGCCGTCGATTACACCGATCTTTTTGGCGAACAGCATTTCAGCACGATCTCGAAATTCCAGTGGACACAGTGGGACAAACATCGTTGTTCCTCCTTCCGTGAGATTCTGTTTTTGGCTCAGCGCGAATCACTTGCTTAAACGATTCTAACACAAAGAGTACCGCGTGACAAGGGGAGCGCCGCGGCTTTCTTCCAGGGAACATTGACACAAAATTGGCACTGGTGTAATATACGCCGCGCCGGGACGCGTAATGTCGCGCGCCTCGAAAAATTCATCAAAGGAGTATGAAAATGTCATCATGGATCCGACCGCCAAAGAGGGTGATGGTCATTTCCGCGCTGGCGATTCTCGTGCTGGGACTCGCCGCGTGCGCCCCCGCCGCCACGCCTACGCCCAGCTCGGTGACACTCACGTTCTATTACCCGGTCGCCGTCCCCGGTCCGATCACCCAAATCATCGACGGCTACATCGCCAAGTTCCAACAACAAAATCCTGGCATCAAAGTCAACGCCGTCCTCTCCGGCGGCTATCCCGACACGCTGACGAAAATCCAAACGACGATCAAGGGCGGCGGCACTCCGCCGGATGTCGCAGTGATGTTATCGACCGATCTTTATTCGCTCGTCGATTCAAACGCGATTCAGCCGCTTGACGACTATGTCAAGGCAGCGGGCGGCGATTCATTCACCTCCGACTTTTATCCCGCGTTCCTCGCCAACTCGAACTATCAGGGTCACATCTGGAGTCTGCCGTTCCAGCGCTCGACGCCGGTGCTGTACTACAACAAGGATATGTTCAAAGCCGCCGGACTCGATCCGAGCAAGGGACCAGCGAATTTCCAGGAAATGGTTGCCGACGCGCAGAAACTGACCAAGCCCGACGGCAGCACCTGGGGTCTCGAAATCTCGTCCGATGGAATTCCGTACTGGTTGTTCCAATCGTTCGTCATCGGCAACGGCGTGAACGTCGTCGGCAGCGCCGCCAACAAGGTCACTTTCAACTCGCCGCAGACCATTCAAGCGCTGCAAGATTTCTCGGATCTCTCCGGCAAGTACAAGGTCATGCCGACCGGCATCTTGCAATGGGCCAATATGCCGAATGATTTCGTCAACGGCAAAGCCGCGATGATCTGGCACTCGAGCGGTTCGCTCACGAATATTCTGAAGCAAGCCAAGTTCAACGTCGGCGTCAGCTATACTGTTGGAGATAAAGGATTTGGCGCGCCGACCGGCGGCGGAAACATCTACATGCTGAAAGGCATTCCCGCCGATCATCAAGCCGCGGCATGGAAGTTCATTCAGTTCATGTCCTCCACCGACATTCAAGCCGATTGGAGCATCAACACCGGCTACATCCCCGGGCGAAAATCGTCTATGGATACCGCGGCGATGAAGGCGTATATCGCCAAAGTGCCGCAAGCCGCGGTCGCGCCGGCAGGATTGCAGTACGCCGGCGCGGAACTCGCCGCGCACAATAACGCGCAGATTCAAAAAGCTCTCGGCGACGCGGTGCAAGCCGTGTTGACCGGCAAGAGCACACCCGCCGACGCGCTTGCCGCCGCGCAGCAGCAAGCCGATCAGATTCTCTCTGCATTCAAGGACTAGCGCGGATGACGCTGCGCCCGCGCGCCAGTATCGCTAGAACGGAGCGGCGG
>DAIDTM010000376.1 GCA_027457205.1 Anaerolineae bacterium
GCAAAGGACACCCGACGTTTACCGACATTCACAAGTGGTGTTCAACCTGGTCGAAGGCTTGGGAGACCGCCTGACTCAGATGGGACTCGAACGCACGATGGACCTGCCGCGCATCAAGAATCCCGAACGACTCGACGGACGATTGGGAATGCATCTGCTCAAAGCCGTATACCCGTACTGGAGGTCGGCGTGAGAAATCGTGTCGCGCTCGTCATGGCGTTCATTTCTCTTTTCGTCGCGCTCATCGTCGGTTGGTTCGCGGAAACCCAGTATCAAGAGCTCGTTGCGACGACAGAGCTCATCGTGCCGGCCGTTGAGATTCCGCCGTACACCGTGGTCACGGCGGCGATGTTCAAGCCGCGGTCGTTTCCCGCCCCGATGGCGAACGAGCCGGTTTATCGCGAGGCGTCTGAACTCGCCGGAAAGATTTCGACGATCACACTCTATCCCGATCAACTCGTCTATCGCGATCAGCTCGTCCCACTTAAGGAATTTCGATACACGGATGACGAACGCTTGGAGATTGTCTCGTTCCCGATCAAGCCCGAGCAGGCGGTCGGCGGACAGATCCAGGTGGGGCAGCGCATCAACCTCTACCGCATCGTGTTGCAGCCAACACCCAATCCATCGGTCTTGAGCTCGCCCGATCCCAAGGTATGGCTCGCCGCGCCGGGCGCCGGGATCGAAGTCTTGCAGTCCGACGTGCTCGTCGTCGACGTTCGTTCAACGCAAGGGAGTCCGATCGCGTCGCCACCGAAAGCCGGGTCGAGCGCCTCCGACATGACGACGTACCAAACGGCGGACACGAGCACGTCCAACATGAATCGTCCTTTGACGATTCTCACGGTTGCCGTTCCGCCGGAGGTAGCGAAAGACATTTTGCGCCTGGCGGGCGAGTCGCAAATTACGTCGCGCTACCTGTTGTGGGTTTCGCTCGCGCCGATTGAAAAGAGCAAATAACTGGGTGAAAAAGAGTTTGGAATGACGGACGCATTGAGCGGGAAATTGACCAAGGCCGCCTCGGTCGTTCTCTCCATCGAGCACGACCAGCACATCGACCTAGCCGCCGATGGAACGACGGTGCGCGGCTACGAGACCTACATCCGTGAGTACGTCGGTATGCTCGAATCGGGCTTGATGGCGCGGCTGAGCAACGCGGCCTACAAAATACTGCACGCGCTGGCACTGCGCGCTCGCATTCTCGGCGATCCACGACGACCTGGCGCGGAGGAAGAATTCCAGGAACTCGCACGGCTGGGTATCGTTACCCAGGAGGACAAGGGACACCTTTTCTGCTTTCCATCGCGCGAGCAGTTGATGCAGGATGCAGGAATCGGCAGCGTGCATACCATCGATTCGTCCGTGGACGAACTTGCCGAGATGAAGATCGTCAAACGCATTACGCCCGCTCAACCCCGCCTCACGCGTGGACTCTTCGGATCGAATGTATACATCATTCATCCCGAAAGTTTTATCGGCAAATTCAGTTCAGGGGACGGGGAGCAAAAAGTGCTCTCCGTGAACGGCGGCGGGGAGCAGAAACCGCCCGCCGGGTATCCAGTCGAGAGCACGGGAAGCAGTTTACGGAATGCCGTCCATCGCGCGCTAAAGATTACGAACAACGAACGCCCAGAAGAAGAAATAGAGATCATTTCAAAACATTTTGCGGCCCGCGTTGGCATCGAACGCTATGATCCGAGCGAAAAGGAAGAACGTAAACTCGCGGCGCTGCTTGCCGAAGGATATACCGTCGCGCAGATATGCGCCGGGATCACACGAGCCGTCGAACGCGCGGCGCAAACCGACCGCCAGATTCACAGTATTGCTTACTGCATGCCGGTCGTGAGAGAGCACGCGATTCAGGAAACCGAACGGAAAGCCGTAATGGCAGAAGCCCCGCAGCCGGAAACCGTACCGGGGCAGTCCCCCGCCGTAACCCAGCCGACTCCTGAGCATCAGTCGATGGCCGATCCCGACCCACTCGCCGGGGGAGACGCTGAACTGCGCGATCTGGTCGACGTCGTGCAAGAACGCAATCCCGGACGCCGACTGCAAAAATCGGACGTGCGGGCGTGGCAAGCCGTGGCAGAGCGATTTCGCGATCTCGCGATCGCGCGAGAGACGACGCCAATCGGTCTGGTGATGCAGGCGGTTCTCAAGGCCATTGGTTCTCGCAGTGATCGCGAAGGATACCTTGCGCCACGTCTGGCAGAGGCGATTCTGGAGGACTGGCAACGCAGTGAGACGGAGAAAAATCCCCCAATCGTCGAACGGCCACCGGATCTGGAATCCCGTGCTCGTGGCGGGTCGTGCGAGCGACGTACTCCCAATACCGCTTGGCCGGCGTTTCAGACTCCGGACGGAGCGATGGACGCGGGCCAGGTGTGGAAAACCGCGTTGGGAGAACTCAAAGGGCAGATGACCAAAGCCACCTTCGATGCCTGGATTAAACCGACATTTGTTGCCGATGCTCAGGCTGGCGACTCGCCGACGTTGGTCGTTGGAACACACAATCCATATGCGGTGGAATGGCTCGAACATCGCTTCCACGCGACGATTCAGCGCACCGTCGTTGGAATCGTTGGCAAGAACGTCACCGTCAGGTATGTGCGCGTCGAGTAGAGGAGATTCATGTCGCAGATTGACCAAATTCTTCCAAAACTCCAGGAAGCGTTGATTCGCAAAGGGGTAACGATTCCACCCTGGCGCGCGACGGCGAAGGAACGCAGCGATTTCGCGTTTGCCGTCGCGCGGGTGCTGGCAGAGGAACGCCTGCTTGCCTCCACGGATGCGCGTTCAGTCGCCAGCGATCTGGCCAGCCGCATGATGGGGTTGGGCGTTCTGGAACCCTTCCTGCGTCAAGACGGCGTCGAAGAGATCATCGTGCGGCAGGGCGCAGTGCTTGTTTGGCGTGCAGGTCGCATCGAAGACGCTGAGGTGCGCGCACCCGATGCCTATTTCTATGCGCTCGCGCAGCGCGTCGCCGAGATGGGCGGCAAGCCCTTGCGCGCGGCGAACCCGTTCGTGCTCGTCGATCTGCCGGATGGATCACGCTTTACCGCGATGGTGCCTCCGCTATCGAAGCGCGGCACGGCGATCAACATCCGTGTCTTCACGCATCGCGTGCTGACTCTCGATGCGATTGTAGACGCAGGTACGCTCACGCGTGAGCAAGCTAATTTCCTGAAACAGGTTGTGTTGGAACGGCGCAAAAGCATTTTGATCTCAGGGAGACCCGCCGCGGGCAAGACGACGCTCCTCAACTCCCTTCTGGCAATTTTGCCCCCGTATACGCAAGTGTGCGGCGCGGAAACGTTCGAGGAAATGGAAACGATGAATCCCTTCGAGGCGCGCGCCGTCGTCCGCAACGAATCCGAAGTGGGACGGGTCTCGCTGGCAGAGGTAGTGAACGTGCTCTACACGCGGATGCGTCCTGACGCGCTCGTCGTCGGCGAAATCGTGAGCGAAGAGGCGCGCGAGTATTTGCAAGCGATCAACCTGGGCGTCGTCGCGCACACGACGATTCACGGCAACTCAGTTTTGGACGCGTTGCTGCGACTCGAGACCCTTGCGCGCGAAAAGGATATGCCCCTCGGTGCAATTCGCGAACGCATTGCGCGCGGAGTAGGAATAGGTGTGCACGTGGAATTGAAACAAGCGGGTGAAGGTGCGGCGTGGCGTCGCCAGGTGATCGAGATCGTCGAAATTGGCGGCGATGCCGAGCGATATACGCTAACACCGGTGGGGAGCGTGTGACGGTATGTTCGAACTATTCACGCGCCTTCTCTTCGACGGGGCGAGCGCGCTCGCGGCAGGCTTGACCGTGTACGTCGTTCTTTCGACGATGCTGAACGTCGCGCAGCGGATCTATCAGCGCCGCAGACCGCACTGGCTGCGACAACTGCAGCGACCATACAAGCCGTTGCCGGCGGCGCGCGCAAGACAAAGTAACGTTGGGCGGCTGATCTTGTTGGGCGCAGCCACCGGGCTGGCGCTCAAAGCCGCTGTCACGGGAGGCGCGCTGGTCGCGATCTTCTTGCTCGTCGTGGGACTGGCTCTGTACGTTTACCTGGGGCGCCGCACGAGTTCGATGGCGCGCGAGCAGGTCACCGACGCGGTGGGTGAACTCATCGCGGCGTATTACTCGGCGTACTTGGTGATACCCACTGTGTTTGGTGCGCTCGCTGAAGCGGTCAAGACGCAAACGAATCCGTTTCTGCAGGACGCGACGCAACGTGCGCTCGATGCCTTTGGGACAGGCAAGACCACCGAGCAAGTCCTCGAGCAGTTGGAGCACGAGATACAGAACGCGTATCTTTCGCAGTTCACCTTCATCTTGCGCCACACGTCAGAATCGAATCAAAAAGAAATTCTGAACACCTTGCGCGATTTGGGTCATCGTCTCGAACAGCGCAAGCGACTCAAAGATCGTTCGCGAGTCGCGCTGGCGCTCGTCAGCGGCACGGTGCGCTTTCTGCAAGCGGCGAACGGCGCCGTGATGGCGCTTGCCGTGCTGGCTCCGTTCTGGTGGGATTTCTACTCGTCGTCTATATCGCGCCAAGCACTGTTGATGATGGGCGGCACCATTGCGCTCCTGGGTTCGTGGTATTTCGAGAATCAGCTGATGCAACTGAGGGAGAGAGTACTGTGAGTCCATCCGTGCGCACCTTGGCCGAAGAAATGATCCGGTTCATTCAAATCAATCGTACGACGCTCAACGGACTAGACCACGGCACAGTGACTTTCAACGTCTATCGAGGAACGCTGGTCGAGGCGACGGCTTCGGAAACCGTGAAGCTCACGGCCAGCGCGCAGTTGTGTCCGCTCTCTCTGAAGAGTGCGGAATCGGAATAGAGTTGGTGAATCGAAAGCCGCGATGTCTCGCGAACCTCTGTTTCGATGATGGAGGCCACCCCAGGGAGTGGCGGAGTTCCAGAGCCATCTTTCACGGACGCGTAGCTGTTGACTCGCGGCATCGGATGTATTATATTCCTGCTGCGAACATAGCCATCGAGGGCACAGCGGGCATCAAGTTTTTCTCTGTGAGCTCTATGATCTCAACGGCAAAATCTTCATCTCACCGCTGGTACGTCAACGGCGAATGGACGCCTACGGCGAAACAGAGAGCCCATGGACGTATACCGGGCCATTGTCCACGGATCGGACGCGGATATTCGGACTGAACGCTCGCGCCGTAAAGGTACTGCCGATGCGGTATCCCAACGCTCCGCCACGCGGTTGAACGTGACGGTGCGGTGGAAACCCGTCGAGGTATTTGGAGCATCTCCTTGAGCAAGGAACGCGTGGAAGCTTTTAGCGATGGCGTGATAGCGATCATTATCACGGTGATGGTGCTCGGATTGACGGCGCCGCATGGAGCCGACTTGACCGCACTGCTTCCGCTCGCGCCGATCTTTCTGAGCTACGTGCTGAGTTTCGTTTTTCTCGGCATCTACTGGAATAACCATCATCACTTGCTGCAAGCGATCCAACAGGTGGATGGACGCGTCCTGTGGGCCAATTTACATCTGCTCTTCTGGCTGTCGCTGATCCCGTTCGTCACCGGCTGGATGGGCGAGAATCAATTCGCCGCCTGGCCCGTGGCGCTCTATGGCGTCGTGCTATTGTTTGCAGCCGTGGCTTACTTTATCTTGACCCGAGCCCTCATTTCACTCCAGGGGACGAATTCCATTCTGGCGAACGCCCTGGGTCGAGACGTCAAGGGCAAAGTATCGGTGGTGATCTACTTGGCAGCGATTCCCCTCGCTTTGGTGAATTCGTGGTTGGCGTTCGCGTTGTACGTTCTGGTCGCTGTCGTATGGCTCGTCCCTGACCGTCGTATCGAAAAGACGCTTATTCGGTGAATCGAAAGGAAAAATTGATGCCCAACTCATTCGGCTCGGCGAGTGTCCAAGTCCACGACCCGGAAATCCTCGCGCAGGCGCGCGCCGTGCTCGACGCCTGCCCGTCAGGGCGAGAAATGCAGGACGCCGTGTTAGCCGCCGTCAAGCGGAACGAGGAATGGCGCGGCAAACAATGTATCAACTTGCTGGCGCCTGAAGCGCCCACGAGTCCAACCGTCCGCGCGCTGTTGTCGGCCGAAGTTGGAACGCGAGCGGCGGAAGGGCACATCGGCGCGGTCAATCGCTGGTTCGCCGCGACGAAATATATCGACGAGATCGAAGCGCTTTGCGTCGAGCTGTTGAAACAAGTATTCCGCGCCCGCTATGCCGACCATCGCCTGGTGGCGAGCATGATTGGCAATCTGGCGGTGTATACGGCGCTCACCGAACC
>DAIDTM010000377.1 GCA_027457205.1 Anaerolineae bacterium
GGCTCGTTGATGATGCGCAGGACTTCCAAGCCGGCGATTTTGCCGGCGTCCTTGGTCGCCTGCCGCTGCGAGTCGTTAAAGTACGCCGGCACGGTGATGACCGCTTGCGTCACCGTCTCGCCAAGGTAAGCTTCCGCGTCCTGTTTCAGCTTCGCCAGGATCATCGCGGAAATTTCCGGCGGCGAGTACTGTTTGCCTGCTAGTTCGACCCACGCGTCGCCGTTGTGCGCTTCGATAATTTTGTACGGCAGAATCTTGCGCGCCTTTTGCACTTCGGCGTCGCCGAACTTGCGCCCCATCAACCGCTTGATCGAGAAGATCGTATTCTCCGGATTGGTGATTGCCTGGCGCTTGGCGACCTGTCCTACCAACCGCTCGCCTGTCTTGGTAATTGCCACCACGGAGGGCAGCAAGCGCGCGCCTTCGGCGGTTGGAATGACGACCGGCTCGCCGCCTTCCATCACCGCCACCACCGAGTTGGTTGTGCCCAGATCGATTCCAACAATCTTTGATTTCGTAGCCATGTCCAAACTCCTTATTACGCAATACGTATTGCGTATGCGTATTAGTTTTTCTTCTTTGCGACCTTGACCATCGTCGGTCTCAAAACCCTATCGCCCAGTTTGTATCCTTTTTGCAATTCAGTGATGACGGTCCCGTCTTCGTGCTGATCGGTTTCCTCGTGAATGACCGCTTCGTGCAGATTCGGATCGAATGGCTTGTTCAACGCCTCGATCGGTTTCAGCCCTTCGGCTTCCAGCACCGCCGCCATCTTGCGCGCGATCAGCATCACACCGTCAATCCAGGTCAGGTCGCGCAAGTTGTCCGGAATCGTTTGCATCGCCCGATCAAAATCGTCCAGCACCGGCAAGAGCCGCGCGATCAGAACGCTGTTCGCAAATTTGGTCATTTCGCTCGCGTCTTTCTCCATCCGCTTGCGATAGTTCGACATATCTGCCGCGGCGCGCCGCCAGTTGTCCAGATACTCTGCGGATCTCGCGCGCTCTTTTTCAAGCAAATCTTTCAGCGCGGCAGGATCGTCCGGCAATGCCGTACCTTGCGTCTCTTCTTTTTTCTCTTCCACTACTTCTTCTGCCATGCAATTCCTCCAAAGGATGAGGGATGAAGGATGACGAGGTTTTTCATCCTTCATCCTTCTGCCTTCATACTTCGATTTATCGTCCGTACATCCGCGCCATCAAATCGTCCAACAAACTAGAAACATAGCGCACCACGCCAATCGTGCGCGGATAGTGCATCCGCAGCGGACCCAGCACGCCGACGATGCCGCTCGCTTCGCCCGGCAAACCATAGCGCGAGAGCACCATGCTGTAATCGCTCATTTCCTCGTACTGGCTTTCACCGCCGATCACGACCTGCACGCCGCGCTCCGGCGCTAACTCGCTCAGCATCGTCTCCAGCGTCGTCCGTTGCTCCAACATCTCTAACAGCGCCTGCATCCGCCCGATCGCGGAAAACTCCGGCTGCCGCAAAATGTCCATGATGCCGTCGCGGTACACATCGTGCGACGAGCGCGCATCGATTTGGCGCATCAGATCGACGACGACGTGCACCACACCGCTCTCAAATTCCGAGAGCGTCAGCGTGGTCGAGCGTATCTGTTCGACGTTCAGACCGGCGAAATGATCGTTTAGTCGGTTCGACACGCGCGTCAACTCGTCTTGCGCGACCGGCTCGGCGAGCGCGAGCATTTGTTGCTTGATCGTCCCTTCCTGCAATACCAGGACGAGCAACGCGACTTGATCGTTGATCGAAACCAACTGCACGTGCTTGAACCGGCAGCGCGTCGATTGCGGCGCGGTCACCAGCGCCGCACTGTGCGACGCGTGCGCGAGCACCGCGGCGGACAAACGCATCCACTGATCGATGTCGAGCGTCACCTGATGGAACTGATGCCGGATCATCCGCTGATCAACCGCTGGCAACTCAAACTCCTCAATCAGCGACTCGACAAAATAGCGATAGCCCTTTTCCGTCGGGATGCGTCCCGCCGAGGTGTGCGGGTGCATCAGGTAGCCCAAATCCTCCAGCGACGCCAACTCATTCCGAATCGTCGCGGAACTGACATTCATCCCGCGCCGCCGGAGCGTTTCCGAGCCAACGGGTTGCGCATTCTCGACGTATTCACGCACCACGAATGCGAGGACCTTTTCCTGTCGCTCTGTCAAATCCGCCATTTTTAAGCCGTTTTCCTGATTAGCACTCTCAAACCGAGAGTGCTAATATTTTAGCACAAGTGCTATTCTCTGTCAAGCCCGACGACCATTTCGTCTCCGATACGAACACCCAGCGCCTCCGCGGCGTTGCCGTCACGCATCGCGACCTCCAAGTGCCACGACGAACTGATCAGGGCGACAAGTTCACCGCGCGCCGCGTCCGCGTACGTCGACTCGACGCCGCGCAAAACCCTTCCGCCGATACGAACGACGAGCCATGCGCGATCCATCCCGCTCAGCATCTCTTCGCCGGCATTGGTGATGATGTTACCGAAACGGTCGATATGAATTACGCGCCCGGCAATCTCGTCGCCCGCCCGGAGCCCGGGCGCGCGCGGCAGCCGCACCCAATTGTCGATCGGATCGCCCAGCGCCTCCAACGGCACACCAAGCGAAAGGTGGGCGGCAACCGGCGCGAAGACATCGCGCCCGTGAAATGTGTTCGAGACGCGCGGCAGCCAGTACGCCGGCTTGTTGAGCTGAACGACGGAAGACGAAGGACGGAGGACGGAAGACAAAACGCCATTGTCAGGCGCGACAAAAAGGGTCTCGTCCTCCCGCGCGGCAATTGCGCGCCGCGCGCTGCCGACGCCGGGATCGACGACGACAACGTGAATCACGTTCGCGGGAAAGTACTTGGCGGCATTCGCAAAGAGAAACGCGCCTTGCTCGATATTCTGCGGCGCGATGTCGTGCGTAATATCGACGATGGTCGCGTTCGGATTGATACCGAGGATGACGCCTTTCATCGTCCCGACGAAACCATCGGTCAAACCAAAATCGGTAGTCAATGTGATAATCCGATTCATATCCACCCCTCGACACACTTTACGTTTCCAAGTATAATCTCCCCCAATCCCGCTGTCAACGCGCACGACGCGTTGACCCGCGCGTGGGGTTATAACGCTTGAGGGGGAGCGATGGCGAAGACGCTGATCGTATTAAATCCGATTTCCGGCAACGGGCACGGTGAAAGACTCTGGCAGCAGATCAATGCCGCGCTGCGCGCCGGCGGTCTCGATTTCGATCTCACACGCACGACCGCGCCGCGCGCCGCGGTCGCCATTGCGGAGCAAGCCAAGCGCGATGGCTACGAAACGCTGATTGCCATCGGCGGCGATGGAACCGCGAACGAAGTTGCCAACGGAATGTTACGCGCATCCGGCGGCGCGCCCACCGGCGCGCTCGGCGTGATCCCGGTCGGTTCGGGGAACGATTTCGCCAAGATGTTATTGGGGCTGTCGCATCCCGGCGATGCGCAGCCCGACTGGCGCACGTGCATCCAGCGGATTCTGGCGCACTCCACGCGCGTGATCGACGTAGGCAAAGTGGTCGCCGATCATCCCGCGCCTGGCTTTGACGCCGGCGCGCACTATTACGTGAACGGACTCGATACCGGTTTCGGCGCGTCCGTCGCCAGGCGCG
>DAIDTM010000378.1 GCA_027457205.1 Anaerolineae bacterium
CGGATTTGTTTCTCGCGCAGATCGCGCTGCCCGTGAAAGGGATCGATCAACTCGTCGCTGCCGATCAGCCGCGCCATGGCGTTGATCGTGAAATCGCGCGTCGTCAGATCGCTCCGCACGTCGCCGCGCAGCGCGGCAAAATCGATGTACGTACCGCCGAGGATGACCCGCGCGACGTTGTGCTCGGCGTCCATCAGGTAGTACGCGCCGCAGTACTTGTCGGCAAACTCACGCGCGATCGCACTCGCGTCGCCGTCAATCGCCAGATCGATGTCGCGTTTGACGGCGCGCCCCAGCAACTCGTCGCGCACCAACCAACCGACGAGATAGGCGTCCGCGTCTTGATCGCCGAGAAATGCAATGACCTGATCCAAGACATTCATGGTTTTGCCTCCGCCGGTTCCGAAACGAAAACGACTTGCGGCTCTTCCTTTGGTCGCTGATGCTTCGACGCCAGCCGCGCCTCACGCGCGCTCAATCCGACGCCGGTGACTTGGCCGCGCACGATCGCGATCCAGCGGCCGGCGTAGGGACGGAGGTCGAGATTCTTTGGCGCATCGTTTTGGGCGACCGAGTTTGCCATAGGTGGAAATCTTATGGACGTGATTTCTTTTTCTTCGGCGCGAGTTTCGCTTTCTTCGCAGTCAGTTTCCCCTCGATGAGTTCGGCAACCTCGCCGGGGAATCGCGCGACCGGCACGCACACTTGCTTGAACGCGGCAATCTTGTCCGCCGCCGTGCCGGTGCCGCCTTCGATGATCGCGCCGGCGTGCCCCATCCGTTTGCCGGGCGGCGCGGTATGCCCTGCGACGAACGCAACCACCGGCTTGGTCATTTTCTTCTTGATGTACTCTGCGGCTTTCTCTTCATCCGTTCCGCCGATCTCGCCGATGAGCGCGACGATCTTAGTCTGCGGGTCGGCTTCAAACATTTCCAGCGTATCGATAAAACCCAGCCCGTGCACCGGGTCGCCGCCGATACCCACGCAGGTCGATTGTCCGATCTTGCGCTGCGTCAGCGCGTGAATCACCTCGTACGTCAGCGTGCCGCTGCGCGAGACCAAGCCGACCGGACCCACCATACAAATATTGCCGGGAATAATTCCAACTTTGGATTTGCCGGGCGAGATCAAGCCCGGACAGTTCGGTCCGATCAAGTTCGTCCCGGTCTCGGCGAGCCGCCGCGCGACGCGCATCATGTCGACGACCGGCACGCCTTCGGTGATGCAGACGACCAGATCGATGCCCGCGTCCGCGGCTTCCAAGATTGCGTCAGCGCTGCCGCGCGCCGGCACGTAAATAATCGACGCGTTCGCGCCGGTCTCTTTCACCGCCTGCGCGACCGTATCGAACACCGGCACGCCGAGCACCGTTTCGCCGCCGCGCCCAGGTGTCACGCCGCCCACAACTTGTGTGCCGTACTCGATCATCTGCTTGGCGTGGAACTCGCCCTCGCGGCCCGTAATGCCTTGCACGATCAGTTTTGTCTTTTTGTCGATGAGGATGCTCACGTTTTCACTCCCTGGTATAGTTTGACCCGCCCAACTCGCGTACGACGCTTCGAATCTTTTCGAGGCAACCCGCGCGGCGCGCGTCCAGGTCCATTTCCGAGAATCGCAGCGCGCGCCATTTCTTTCCCTTAGGTAACCGACGCGGCGCGTTCGAGATCACCAGCGCAAGGTCGCCGCGCGCGCACGGGATCCAGTAATCGACACGGTAGCGCGAACGCGCGTCGCGCACCATCGCCTGCCGCTCCGCGCCAATCTTCGACGCTTTCAGCGCGTCCCACAGCGCGTCGTCAGCTTCGTTCTTGCCCAGCAGATCGTTAAGCTCGACCGCGCGCAAGAATTTGTCGCCGGTGGTCCAGATGAACAGAATACGCCGACCGGCGCGGCTCACAATGGGACGCGGCAGCGCGATCAGTTGTCCCAATTGCAGCTTGTAGTACGCGTCGTCCGCGCGCGGGTGATCACTTTCATTCGGAAAGAGGTCACGGCGGCGCACCAGCTCGTGCCCGCGGATCGGCGCGTACTCGGCAATCGACCACCTGCAATCGCCGAACGCTTTCGTCAGATAGAACGCCACGTAGCGCGCCTGCGTGAAATGCGCCGGCGCGTGTTTCGCCGGGATGCGATACCAGCGTTCTGTCCGCACGATGTCCAGATCATGTGGTTGGTTGACGAGCGCGACGAGGACCACATCGTCTGCGTCCACGTCAGTCGTCCTTGATGTGCGCGCGAATCTTCGCGGCGATGGCTTGCAATTCCTCGCGCGAGGGACTGGTACGCGCGCGCCAATGCATCCGCCGCTCGCCCGGTTCGCTCGACATCAGTCCATCGCCGATAAAACGCGGGGCAAGGTGCTGGTGATAGTGAAATACTTCCTGCCCGCCCGCGCGTTCGCTGGACTGCAACATCGTCAGTCCATCGGCGTTGAACGCAGCGCGCAGCGCGCGCGCCACCACGCGCGACGCGTGCATCACCGCCATACCGCTCAGGTCGTCCAGATCGAAAAGATTCCGGGAATGTTTTTTGGGAATGACCAGCGTGTGCCCTTGCGCGACCGGACGAATGTCGAGAAATGCCAGCGCGCCGTCGCTCTCGTACACAATCGCCGCGGGCGCGCGCTGGGCTGCGATCGCGCAGAAGATGCAATTGAAATCGATCTTTTCCATAACGACTCCATTGTCGAAGCAGCTTCAAGAATTCCTCTACTACCCTTCACCTCTACGATCACAACGTTCCAAGCACACGCGCCAGCACGTCAATCGCGCGTTCGTACTCGGCAAGATCGAGGTGCTCGTTCGGCGTGTGGTCGAGCGCGGAATCGCCCGGACCGTAGGCGACGATCGGGCAGCCCCACGCGGGACCGACGATGTTCATATCCGCAGTACCGGTTTTCAGTGTAAAGGCGGGCGAGCCGCCCGCTCCACGAATTGCCGCGAGAAACGCGCGTACGAGCGCATTGTTCTTGTCGGCACGGAACGGCTCTTCTTCGCTCGAAAACGAAATCCGCGCGCCGTCGACGAACTGGGCGACCTGCTGCTCGACCTGCTTGATCGTCAAGCCAATCGGCACACGAAAACCGATGCGCATCACCGCGCGATCGGTGAAACCGTCGTCGCTGGAGTTGAGCGCGCGCAACGATGGATCGAGCTGGTCAAACACGCGCGGCTGGGCGCGGTTGTACTCGGCAGCAAACGCGGCGACCCGATTCCAGAACGCGACCGCGTCTTCGGCAGCAGCGCGCGTGGTACTTGCCGTATGCGTCATCGCTTTGCTGATTTCGTAATCTAACAGCACGCGCCCCTTGTAGCCCAGCGTGACGCGATCCCATCCGCTCGGCTCGCCGATCACACAGAACGCTGGATGATACTGCGTCATCGCGAACCGCGCGCCTTTCGACGTGGCGCACTCTTCTTCCACCGCACCGATGACGACGAAGCGTACGCCCTCGCGTGCTCCAACACGTTCGCACGCGGAGACGAACGTCGCGAGGCAACCCTTCGCGTCAACCGTGCCGCGCCCGTACAGTTGGGGCACACAGCCGTGCGCCCCTACCTCGACGCGCGGCTCGATATAGCCATGGAACGTGTCGATGTGTCCGAGCAACACAACGTCGCGCGCGCCCTCGCCGAGAACGCCCACGGCGTTGCCGGCTTCGTCCACAAATGCGCGGAATCCGCGCGCACTCATTTGCGCGACGAGATAGTTCACCGCGTCGCGCTCCTGTTGCGAAGGGCTGTAGATTTGGACGAGACCGGTGAGGAGGTCAGTTGAGTTCAAATTCTCTTGCCGCCTATCGGTAGTGGACGGACGCGGATGCGACCCTGTTCAAACACAACTATGCTACCCTGTTCCAAAGATTCCTGAATCGAACTCAAGTTCGCCATCAACAAAACAAACTGACTTTCAGGACGCCGCTCAGTGCTTCTGCGAAATAGGATGACGGATGGCTTGTTCGCTTGGCGCAAAGCCAAGAGCATGCCAAAATCAGTATCCGCGGACACGACAACTCGATCTTCTGATTCCGCTCGCGCGAAAATCACCTCGTCGCCGGCTGCTTGCATTCCATAGTCACGGACATGGACTGCATCGTAACCGTGACGCTTCAACTCTCCTGCAAGCCATGGGGATAGAGCGTTGTCCACCAAGAATCTCACTTTGCTGTCACCAAAGGCAACTCGCGTTCCTGAACCGCCTCCGCCGCAAACCGCAGCGCTTCGCGAACATCCTCCGGTTCAAGATCGGGATAATCTTTCAGAATTTCGGTTTCCGACATTCCATCAGCAATCATGCCAACTACTGTCGCCACTGGAATCCGCAAGCCACGGATACAGGGCATACCACCCATTTTGTCCGGCTCAATCGTTATCCGAGTGAAATTCATGTTCATTCCTCCTGCAACACCTGCTCAATCTGCTCCGCCACCACATCGAGATCGCTTTTCTCGATCACCAGCGGCGGTAGCAACCGCAGCACATTCAATCCTGCCGGCAACGCCAGCACGCCGCGTTCCATCAATGCCATCAGGTACGGCGTCACCTTCTGCTTCAATTCGACGCCGATCATCAAACCCAAGCCGCGCACCTCACGGATCATCGGCGATTCGATGCGCTGCAAGCGTCCCATCATGTACGCGCCCAGTTCCGCCGCGCGTCCCGCGAGATTTTCTTTTTCGATAAAACCAATCGCGGCGACGCCAGCCGCGCACGCCAGCGGATTGCCGCCGAAGGTCGAGCCATGAATCATCGGCTCCAGCTTTTTCACGCGCTCGCAGATCAGCACCGCGCCCATTGGCATTCCGCCGGCAATGGACTTGGCGACTGCGACAAAATCGGCTTCCAGTCCGTAATGCTCCGATGCAAACATTTTGCCGGTGCGCGCAAAGCCCGTTTGCACTTCGTCGACGATCAGCATCAC
>DAIDTM010000379.1 GCA_027457205.1 Anaerolineae bacterium
CGCTCGTGTTCGGCGACCAAAACATGCCGCCGCCCAGACCCATCAGCACCAGTCCCACCGCCAATGCCACGTACGGCGTCGTCGGCGACAATTGCGTGATGAACCACACGAGCGCGGCGGCTTGCAAAAGTACGCCCACCGTCGCCGGCAATCGCGCGCCGACATGGTCAGCCAGCAGTCCGCTCAACGGTCCCACTACCACACTCACGAGCGGAAGCGGGATGAGGAGCAGCGCCGCCGTCAGCGGGTCGTAGCCGCGCACTCCTTGCAAATAAAAGACGATCAGAAAATCGACGGCGAACATCGCTAACGCCTGAAGCATTGCCGCCAGCACCGAGAAATTGTAGACGCGGTTCTGAAAGAGCGAGAGATCGAGCACCGGATGCGGCGCCCGCCGCTCCCATGCAAAGAAGATGATGAACATCAAGATGAACAACGCAAACAGCGACAAGATTGGCAGCGAAGTCCAACTGTATTCAATGCCGATCGTTAGCGCGATCAGCAACGAAACCAATCCCAGACTGAACGTCGCCGCGCCGATGGGATCGAAGCGCTCATTCTGATTGCGCTTGGACATTTCGTGCAACGCGCGATAACCCCACAGCGTGCCGAGGATCCCAATCGGCACGTTGATGAAGAAAATCCAGCGCCAGTCCGCCGCGCTGAGAATCAACCCGCCGAGGAGCGGACCGGCAATTCCGCCAATCGACCAGGTGATGCCGTTGATGCCCAGCGCGCGCCCGCGCTCGTTCGGCGGAAAAACTTCGGTGATGATCGCGGGACTGTTCACCATCATCAGCGCCGCGCCCGCGCCCTGTACCAATCGAAACAGGATCAGCTGCGTCGCGCTCTGCGATATGCCGCACAGCGCCGAGCCGATGGTGAAGACGACAAAACCAAGGTTGTACATCCGCACGCGCCCCAGCATGTCCGCGACGCGCCCAAAGGTCAACAGAAAGACGGTGCTGATGAGAATGTACGCCATAATAACCCAGATCATTTCGATCAGGTCGGCGTGCAGCTTCACCATCATATCGGGCAGCGCGAGAATGACGATGGTGCTGTCAATCGCCGCCATCAGCGCGCCGATGGTCGTCACGCTCAGCGCGACCCATTTGTACTCGATGCGTCCGTGCGCTTGCGCGTGCGTGGATTGGATGATCTTGTCCGCTTTCTCCATAGAGGCATCCTTTCAAAGCAATGTAAATCGCGCACGCATCACGCCGGCAGCGCGCGCCGCAGCAAGCGAATCCAGTTGCCGCCCAGAACATTCGCGATGTCTTCGTCGCTAAACAACGCCGCGGAGAGCGCATCGGCGAATTTTTGCAGGTCTGCCGCCGTGTCGACCTCACGCGGGACCGATTCCATTCCGAACCCGCCGTCGAAATCCGAGCCGATGCCCACGTGCCGCGCGTCGCCCGCGAGATCGCAGATGTGCCGCGTGTGCTTGACGACATCCGCCAGCGCGACTGCGCCTTTGCGCGCCGTCTTGTCCCAGCCCGCTTGAATGAAATTGTTGTACATCACTGCGCCGATGACGCCATCGCGCTCGATAATCTGTCGGATCATCTCGTCGCTCAACTGACGGTCGGTGTTGACGAACGCGCGGCAATTCGAATGGCTGGCGATTACCGCGCCATTGAATCGTTCAAGCGCATCAAAGAAACTCTGCTCCGCCATGTGCGACGTATCGAGGATTATCCCCGCGCGCTCAAGCTGCGGCATCAGCGCGTGTCCGAGCGCGGTGAGCGGTCCGGGCGCGCGCGTTCCGCCCGAATAGCGCGTCTGACTCCACGCCGGACCGACCACACGTACGCCCGCGTCGAACCACTCTGGCGTCTGCTCCGGCGCGACGATGGGGTCTGCGCCCTCCATCAGCAGCACCAAGCCAATGTGCGGCTCTTTCGACTCGATCACGCGATCCAAATCTGCGCGCGCGGTGAGGATCGATACGCGCGGGTCAGTAGCGAGCAGAGCGTAGTAGGCGACCTGCTCCATCGCCTGATCGTGCGCCTCTTGCGGAGTGGAGTACGTTTTGCCCCAGCTCTTGCGGTCGGGGCGCGCGGGTGCGACGTAGAGCGTTGCGAAGATCACGCGCACGTTGCCGGCGAGCATATCGGAAAAGCCGACGACCGCGCTGCCTTCGCCGTGCGCGGGGCGCGCGCCCTCACGTGCGCGCTTGTCCGCTGCGCTCTCGAAAAAATCGCGATTCAGTGCAAGCTTGTTCCACGCAATGTCCCCGTGCGCGTCGACGATGAGGGGGCTGGAAGTTGGATTTGTCATTTGTTATTCGCCTTTTGTCATTTGCGATCTGTCATTTTTCATTTTTACAATATCGATTCAGAAACTTGACGACGCGCTCCCACGCGTCTTTTTTGTTTTCCGGTTTCTCAAAGCCGTGCGCCTCGTGTTTGTAGAAATGCGATTCAAAATACTTGTTCTCGATCTTGAGCGCCTCGATCATCTTGTCGCTCATCAGCGGGACGACGAGCATATCGTCTTCGCCATGCAGAATTAACAGCGGCGACTGGATGCGCTCGGCAAGGTAGAGCGGCGAGCCGCGTCGATAACCCTCCGGGTTTTCTTCGGGCGTGCCCATCTGCCGCTTCAAATCGAGCCGACCGTACCGATCGCCGTGCCGGTACGACTCGCCGATTTCCGAATCGCCGTACATATCTACGCCGGCGCAGAAAAGTTCCGGCGCGAGCGTCAGCGCGCACAACGTCAGATAGCCGCCGTAACTGGGACCGACAACCGCGATCCGGTTTGGATCGACAAAATCCTGCGCGGCGAGCCAGCGCGCGCCGTCTGCCGCGTCGAACGCGTCCGCGTGCCCCCACTCACGAAAGTTGGCGTGACGAAACGCGGTACCGTACCCCGTGCTGCCGCGAAAATTCGGCGCGAGCACCACGTATCCTTCCTGCGCGAGAATCTGCGGAAGCGGATAGTAAAAATCGCCAAACTCGAAATTGGGACCGCCGTGGAGGAACAGTACCGCTGGCGCGCGCGGTTCCTGTTCGTCGCGGCGGCGAAATAGCGCGGCGTGAATCGTCAACCCATCGCGCGCGGAATACGCGATCCATTCGGGACGAATCTCCGGCTCCGTCCGCAATGCCGCCGCACGCGAATCGGTGACCGGCTGTGCGACGCCATCAGTCGAGAGGAGCCATAGGTCGGGCGGGCGCGCCGCGTGGTCGAACGTTACGGCAAGCGTCTTGGCATCCACCCAGTCGACGATGCGATAGTGTCCGTCCTCGCGCGAAACGCGCCGCGCGCTGCCATCGCCCACATCGGCAACCCACACGTCGAACTTGCCGTCGCGGTGGCGGATGAACGCAACGTGTTTGCCATCGCGCGAAAAGATCGGACCGCCGTGCGGATCGACGTTGTAAAAGTATGGACCGCCGTCTTCCACGTCGCCGCAAGTGAGTTGGCGCGTTTCGCGCGTCGCCAAATCGTAGAGGTAGACGTGGAACCAGCCGTCGTGATCGGACAGGTACGCCAGCGTGCGACCATCGGGCGAAAAGTGCGGCGCGCCGCTCCAGCAGCCGCGCGGCGTCACGAGCATCTCGTGACCGCCGCTCGCGGAGATGAGATAAATGCCGCGCGTCATCAAATCGTCTTCGCGCACGGAACAGAACGCGAGCCACTGGCTGTCCGGCGACCAGACCGGATCGACGCCGTCGGACGCGTCGCGCGTGATCTGCGTCAGCGCGCTGCCGTCGGAGGCAATCGTCCAGAGATGCTCCCAGCCGCGCCGCCGCGAAAAGAACGCGATG
>DAIDTM010000380.1 GCA_027457205.1 Anaerolineae bacterium
GCACCGGCTGCAAGGCGTGCCAGGTCGCCTGCAAAGAGTGGAACATGCTCGATCCCGATCCCAGTCACTTTGCCAAGGTGCCCGGCTCGGCGCAAATGATCGCGGTCAACTTTACCGGCAACTCGTACGACAACACCGGCAAGCTGAGCGCGACCGATTGGCGCCACGTCGAATTCATCGAGCAGTTCAACGCCGACCGCACCGGCTCGCGCTGGCTCTTTATGAGCGATTCGTGCAAGCACTGCACTGACGCGGGCTGCCTCAACGCGTGCCCGGTCAGTGCGATCACGCGCACGGACATGGGCAACGTCGTCATTGATCAGGACACCTGCATCGGCTGCAAGTACTGCGTTCCGGCGTGCCCCTTCGGCGTGATCTCGTACAGCGATGTGACCAACACGGTGCACAAGTGCACGCTGTGCAACGACCGCATCCACAATGGGCTTGGCACCGCGTGCGCTAAAGCGTGTCCCACCGGCTCGATCCAGTTTGGAGATGTGGCAGACCTGCGCGCCAAAGCGCACGCGCGGCTGGGACAGCTGCAAGCCGCCGGCGAATCGCGCGCGAACATCTACGGCGAAACCGAAGCCGGTGGGTTGAACGTGTTCTACTTGCTGATGGACAAACCGTCCGTCTATGGACAGCCCGAGAACCCGGTGGTGCCGCAGCGGCGGTTGCTCGGCGCGTCAGTCGCTACCGTTTTGGGCGCGTTCGTGATGGGACTTGCCGCGCTCTTTACGTTCCGGCAGCGCGGCGAGAAGGCAACAGAGGTGAAGGCATGAGCCCACAATCGCAAGCGCCGGGCTGGGAATGGTACTTTGTCGCAATGTACTTTTTTGTCGGCGGGACCTCCGCGGGCGCGTACTTTATCGGCTCGCTCGTGGAACTCTTCGGCGGCGGCAAGCATCGCGACGTTAGCAAGATCGCGTTCTACATCGCCTTCCCGCTCATCCTGATCACGCCGATTCTGCTGATCGCCGACCTGGGACAACCGGCGCGCTTCTGGCATCTCTTCCTGACGCCGGGACTTTACAACGCGATCGGGCAAAGCGGCGTGACGCTCTACGCGAACTGGGATTCGCCGCTCTCCATCGGCTCATGGGCGCTGCTGGTCTTTGGCGCGTTCTCGCTCCTCTCCTTCGTCGACAATCTGATCGCGGACAAGGTCATCACCTTCGCGCCCTTCTCCAATCTCTACAACCGCGTGCCGCGCAAGGTGTACGCAGTTCTCGGCTCACTTGCCGGCTTTTTCGTCGCGGGTTATACGGGCGTGCTACTCAACCTGACCGCGCGCCCGCTCTGGGCGGCAACTGACCCACTGCTCGGCGCGCTCTTCATCGTCTCCGGCGGCTCGTCGGGCGCGGCGGCGATCGCACTCGTGATGGCGTGGCGCAAGATGACAAGCGGCGACGGGTTCGAGCAAGTGGAAAGTTTCGATCGCATCTCGCTCGTCGTCGAGCTGGTGCTGATCGTCGCGGCGAGCGTCATCGCGGGGCAATTCGCCGCGCCGCTGATGAGCGGAACGTTCGCGCTGCTGTTCTGGGGCGGCACGGTCGTGCTTGGCATTCTCGTGCCGCTGGCGCTCGAATGGTACGGCGGACGGCTGGGCGCGGCGCGCGCGAGTCTTGTGATGCTGGCCGCGCTGCTCGTTCTGCTCGGCGGCGCGCTGCTCAGGATCAGTCTCGTGTCGGCCGGGCAGGCATAACGGCAACCTCGGTCGCCAATTGTTAGGAACGGGGCGGACGCCGAATGGCGCGTCCGCCCCAACGCGCTTTGCTGGGATCGCGTGGGCAAGGGGGTTTGACTCATGAGCCACAAAGCCGGCAAGAGAAATGAGGCGCAATCATTTTGGAGCACCGCGCCGGGCATCCTGACTGGCGTCGCCGCTGTGATTACGGCGATTGGTGGGCTTGTCGCGGTGCTCAATGCAGCCGGGTTCTTCAACGCTCTCGCGCCGCACGCGGTACCTGCGAGTCCAGTCACATCCGTCATTTCCAACGACATCGCGCAATCGCCTTCCTCCAGAGTTCTGCCCACCGCGGTGCTCGCTTCCACAAGCTGCTTCGACCAGTACTTCCGGGGCATCGCGCCAGACCGAGTTGCGACTTTGGAAGAAGGTGTGCAGGGGCTTCAGGTCATCGGACCGGATCAGACCAAGAATGGTCCCATCGGCATCCTGTTCACACAGAATAATCAACCAATTGGGGGAATCACGTTCCAATTCTTTTTGGATGGTCAACTGTTCAAGGTCGCAACGGTGGTTGACGCCGCTTGCCAAACAATTGAGGATTACTCAAACGCAACACGGACGAGCGACAAGAACTCGTACCAAAACTATGACACGATTCAGCTGCGCCTCGCAAATCAGACCTATCAGCTTTGGTTCGAATACAATGGAAGTATCGTGGTAAGTTTTAGAAAGTTCACTCCCTGATTGCCTATCCCGTTGCTGAACGGCAATTCGGGAGCGAAAGATTATCGATGAACGGAAGCGAGCATTGGATGGACAATGAGCGAACCAACCCTTTCGATTTTTCGCGTGTGTTTCCACTGAAAGCGACTGGGAGAGACAAGGACGGATTTCGGGAATTGGTGGTCGAGATCGTCCGCCGGCACATGCCCGAGCTGAAGGACGACGCGGTGACCACTTGATCCAGCGCTAGCGGAAAATATATTTCGGTTCTTTGGTTTTGAGTGGGGTTGGGCATCGGTCTTGGGCTACTTTCGTTCGGGCATTATGGTAAAGTTCAACGTTTTACCCCACCGAATACCAAAGAGCCTATATTTCTGTCACCGCTACGTTTGTCGCGGAGAGTCAGGAACAAGTGGACGCCGTCTACAACGAATTGAGCCGTCACGCGCAGGTGACGCTCGTCCTCTAGATCGGTCGATGCAATGTCCGTTCCGGTTCTGTCCGATGCGTGGACGAGCGCGGCGGCATACGAATCCTATATGGGGCGCTGGAGTCGCCGCGTCGCGCGCGAATTCGTTCCGTGGCTCGCCGCCCCTGCCGCGAAAACCTGGCTCGATGTCGGCTGCGGCACGGGCGCACTGACGGAGGCGCTCTTCGAGTTCGCCGCGCCGCGCTATATCGTCGGCGCCGATCCATCCGCGGCGTATGTCGATTATTTGCGCCGCCGTTTTCGCAACCCGCGCCTCTGCTTCGACATGGGCGACGGGCAGGACTTGAACTTTGACGACGAGTTCTGCGATAACACCGTCACCGCGCTCGCGCTGAATTTCGTGCCCGAGCCGCGCCACAGCGTCGCCGAGATGGCGCGCGTGACCAGGTCGAGCGGAACGGTCGCGGCGTACGTGTGGGACTATGCCTGCGAAATGCAAATGCTGCACTACTTTTGGAACGCCGCCACGGCGCTCGATCCCGCCGCGCGCGACCTGGACGAAGGCGTGCGTTTTGCGATCTGCCAACCCGAACCGCTCGCCGCGCTCTTTCGCGGCGCTGGACTGCGCGACGTCGCGACCTGCGCGATCGACGTGCCAACCGTCTGGCGCGATTTCGACGATTACTGGTCGCCGTTCCTCGCCGGTCAAGGACCGGTGCCTAGTTACGCGATGACGCTGAGCGAGGAACGCTGCGCGAGCGGATTCGCGCAGCGCTCCCCATCGCGGCGGATGGATCGATTTCGCTCATCGCGCGCGCATGGGCGGTGCGCGGTACGCGCGGACCGTTTTCGGGGTGAGGTATGCCAGAAATCGAAATCTTTGAAGACAAGAGCGTGATGGTCGGCAAGCGCCGCAAGGGGAAAGACGAGACGCTCGAAGACGCGATGAAGACGATGGAGCGGTTCTCGGACTGGCTCGTCGCGGCGCAGCAGCACAATCCCTGGGGCGAAGCCGACGCGGTCAACACCGCCATGCTCTACGCCTTGCTCGTTCATCTGCGCGACGAGATCGACAAGGTCATCGCGCTCGGCGGCGACGACGCGCGCAACGCGTACGAATTCTTTCGAAAGACCAAGTGACGCGTGACGAGACCAGCCCGCCGCTCGCGTCGCCGGTCTCCCCTGTAGAGACACTATGCCAGCCGCGATTGCCGACCCCATCGTTCAGCGCCTGAACGCGCTCGCGCAAGAATCGCCTGACCTCGCGGACGCCGCGCGCGTCTATGCGGTGATTCTACCGCTCCTCCGCGATGCGAACCTCGACGTGGCGCCCATCGATTTGACCGAGGCGTCGGCGCGCGCCAAATTGGAGCAGGGCTTGCCGCTCTTGCACGAGGTTGATCTGGCGGTGGACGCGCAAGGCGTCCGTGACTTGATGATTCGGCTCGCGCGCGCGCTCGAAGAGCCGCCCGCCCCGCACACCGCGCCCAAGCCGCGCGCGCCGTGGTCGCGCTCCCATGTGCCTGACGCGCTAGCGCGGTACGAGAGCGCGCCGCGCGGCGC
>DAIDTM010000381.1 GCA_027457205.1 Anaerolineae bacterium
CTCTTCTGGAGCACGCGCGGACGCGCGCTGCCGCTTGGCGTTCACACGCTGCGCGCGGACGATACCGAGTTGCAGCAGATTCGCGATCTCGGCGGGCAGTATGTCGTCCAGGTTTTTTCGTGGCGCGAGATCGAACCAACGCGCGGCGAGTTTCACTGGGAATACACCGATTGGCTCGTGCGCGCGGCGGAGTACTACCACCTGCGCGTTATCGCGCGGCTCGATCAAGCGCCACGCTGGGCGACCGCGCAACCCGTGTCGCTGGACGGACCGCCCGATCATTTGAACGACTATGGCGATTTCGTCGCGCAGGTCGCCGCGCGGTACCGCGGGCGCATTGACGCGTACATCGTCTGGAACGAGCCGAATCTCGCGCGCGAATGGGGCGACCGCGCGCCCGATCCGGCTGCCTACACCGCCCTGCTGAAACTTGCCGCTGCGCGCCTCCGCGCCGCTGATCCGGGCGCGCGCATCGTCAGCGCGGGGCTTGCGCCGACGAACGAAAACTCGGCGACGGCAATGGATGATCGCGATTTTCTACGCGGCATGTACGCCTCTGGCGCACGCGGCGCATTCGATATTCTTGCCGCGCATCCGTACGCGTTCGCCAACCCGCCGGATGATCCGCGCGGCGCGCACACCGGCTTGAATTTCCTGCGCCTGCTCGACCTGCGCGACATTATGCTCGCGAACGGCGACGCCGCCACGCCGGTCTGGATCACCGAGTTTGGCTACCCAACCGACACGCCGCCGGAGACGGCATCGCTGCGCGTGCCCGAGAGCGATCAGGCGCGCTGGCTGCCGCAAGCTTACGAAATCGCGCGCGAGCAAATGCCGTTCGTCCAGCTGTTCACCGTGTGGAATCTCGCGCACGACGATCCATCGGCGCAAGCCGGCTATAGTTTGCTGCGCGCGGACGGATCGCCCAAACCGGCGTACGCGGCGGTGCGCGCGATGCAAAAAGAATCGCCCGCGGCGGCGCTTGCCGCGAGCGTTGCGTCATTCTTCACCGCGTCGCCCACGTCATCCACCTTCACGGTGCTCGCGCGCGACGCCGTCGTTCATCTCGGCGAAAAAGAATATCCCGCGCCCTGGGTGCATCTCTATCTGGCGAAGAGTCCTAGCACCGTTTGGACGGGAGAATTCTATCTGCGCGCGGCGGATTTGCAGAGCGCGCCGCGTGACGCGCCCTGGCAAGTGACGATGGAATTGATGCAGGTGAATGATTTCGACAATCGCGTCCTGGTGAACGATCAGCCGGTGAATCCGCCGTATCTGCCGACCGAAGATTTTACGAATATCTGGGTGAGCGCGCAATTTCAGGTGCCTGCTGCCAATCTGCGGATCGGTCGCAATACGGTGACCGTGCGCGACGGCAAACTATTCCCTGCCTTCCAGCTGCTCGGCTACACGTGGGACGACTTTCAATTACGGAGTGTCATAATCAGAAAACCCGCCGGGTTCTGAGAGTCCGACGGGTTTCTGTCGCTCAATTCCAACTTGCCGCGAGTTTCTGGTACTCGCCGATCATCTGGTGGTAGCGCTCGTGCACGCCCGGTCCAATCTCATTCGCCTCGATCTGCTCAAAAGCATCGAACAACTCACCCTGCTCGGCTTCCGAGAGAATATTATCCGCCATCGGGAAGAGCACGCTGTTTTCTTTATCGATGTGCTCGCGCAGTAGTTTGGCATAGCCCACGGTGTTGCTAACCAGCGCGTTCAAAGCCGATGCGTCGCCCTGGGCGTACTTTTGCGCGGCGTCGCTCATGCCCCGAATGAACGCGCGTCCCTGCGCGTGTTCCTCCAGCATCACGCCAACCGGTCCGCCTTCTTGCGGCAGACCGTGCGCGGTCAGCGCGGGAAAAAGCTGCTGTTCCTCTTTGCCGTGATGACACTTGTCGACAAAGTTGCGAAAGAAATCAATCGCGTGGGTCATCAGATCGGGCGGAACGCTCTTGCCATCGCGCAGCCGGTATGCCGCCGCTTCGACCACACCGAGCATCGCGAGGACGCCTTCGTGTTCGTCGCGCAAGACTTGGGTTGCTTTCATCGTTGCCTCCTGCTTTCGATCTACTGCCATTTTATCAGGAGACGCGCCCAGTCACTGCGACAAATGTCTCAACGTGGGGCGTTTCTTACGCAACCTTAATCTGCTTCAAATCGAATCGGCGTTAGCAGAATGACACGCCTATAGTATTCCTCTACGAGAACTATCATGACCGTGAAGATGTTTGGGACGCAGATACACGCGGATTTTCGCAGACAAAAAACATGAGCGTTCATCCGTGTTTATCCGCGTCCAAATTTTTGGGTTGCGGCTATGCCGCACTATGTTCTCGGGATTGCCTTATTTCATCGCCCACACGCGCACCGTATTGCCCAAGTCACTCATCGCGGCGAGCAGCGTACCGTCCGGCGAGAAAGCCAACTCTGCGACGTTCGCCCAGTTTTCGTTGAAGGTAAACCGGCTGAGGAGCGTCATGTCCTCTAACCGCCACAGCCAGATTGTTCCGTCGCCCAAGCCGGTTGCCAGTAGTTTCCTATCGGATGAGAACGCCGCGCTCTTCACGTCGAATCCGTGAGGCAGTGGGAGCATAATCGTCCGCGTCAAACTACCGTCCGCCATGTTCCACACGCGCATGGACGTGTCTCCATCGACCGCAAACAGCGACTTGCCATCCGGAGAAAACGCGAGACTCCCATTCTTGAGAATTCCAGACTCGAGTGTCGGAAGTTTTTGCCCTCCTTGGAAGGTGTAGAGAGTGGTTCCGTCGGCAACGCGCCAGATTTGATTCGGTCCACCCGCCGCGAGGAGTTGCCCATCCGGTGAGAAGGCGATACGCGTCACGCCGGAAGGGTTTCCCTTGAGCGCGCGCAGCGGCGCGCCGTCGGCAACGCGCCACAACCGCACGGTGGGATCCTTAAAACTCCCGCCGGACGCAAACGTCTGTCCATCGGCGGAGAACGCGACGCTCGTAATCCAACTCGTGTGTCCTTCCAACTTCCGCAACAACGCTCCATCCTGGGTCTTCCACATTTGCACGATTTTGTTTGCGTCCCCTGCGATGTAAACAAGGGTTTGACCATCCGGAGCAAGCGCGACGCCTTCCACCACCCCTCTGCCGCTCTGTTGCCCAACAGTCCGGATTTGCGACCAATCCGCGGTCTTCCACAGATGCACCGCATCGAATCCAACCATTGCCAACGTCTGACTGTCCGCCGAGAACGCCAAGCCGAAACTATTGTTCGTCGTATTCTTCGGATGCGCCGTCAGCAATTTGTGCGGCGCTGCCGGCGTTGGCAGCGGCGTGGCGTTTGCCGCCGCGCGCGGCGCGGGCGTTGGCAGCGCTGCGACATCACCGCGATAGTAATTGCCGACGCGCACCCACTGCCACTTGCCCTCCGGCGTGCGAACGAGGATGCCGAGATGCCCCATCGCCGCAACGATATTGCCGGTCGGACGATGCACCATCACATCGAAGGGTCCCGGCTTAACCTCGACCTTGACTGGCGTCCCGGTCTGCGGCTTGGCTTGCCACGACTCGCCTGCCAGATCGACTTCGCGCTTCCACGTCTTGCCGCCGTCTTCGGAACGCTCGATGCCAACTTCTGGCGTGACGCGGTACTGCACTTGTCCATCGACGGCTGCGAAAACTTGCCACGGCTTGTCTCGACCAAGGCAGTACGATCCATTCGGCAGACCTGAACGGAACGCCTCGCGCCAAGTGATGCCGCCATCCTCGCTGAGATAATTGCGCAAGTCGGGCGCGCTGGCGAAGATGACTCCTTCTTGCTCGATCAAACAGGTGACGCCGTGATCGACCGGCGGAGGCGGCAATGGTACGCCGCCACTTACAGGTAGTAGCGGTATCGGCATCGGCGTCAGGGGAAAGCTGTCTGTCCTCTGCTCCCCTGATCTCAATATCAGAATACCTCCACCCACGAGTCCGGCGAATAGACACACCGCGAAGCAACCGAGCGCGCCAAAAATCATCCACGGCGCGCGATTTGATCTCGTAGTCATTCTCACCTCCGGAAAACAAAAACCGGTCTGCTGGTTTCTCAGCGACCGGTTTCGCCACACGCGCGAGACTGGCATCCGCTAGTCGTTCAGTATTGCGCTCACAGGATAAACCTAACTCGCGCTTTTGTCAATCGTTTTCAATCCTTCCCGAATCGCCTCCACCAACTTGGCGTCCACCGCGCGTATCGCTTCGCCGATCGCGCTCTTGGTCGCCTTGGCGTTCGCGCGTCCGTGCCCGATGAAGATCAAATGGTTCACGCCAAGCAGCGGGACCGCGCCCGTCTCGGCATAATCCGCGCGCAATCTCAAGGCGCGGGTGACTGATTTCGCTTTTTCGAGCGCGTCACCGGCAAACTGGGCTGCCAATCCGTCGTCGACGAGGTTCATCAAATGTTCCGAGAGACTTTCGGTGTATTTCAGGACGATGTTCCCGGCATACGCGTCGGTAACGATGACATTCGCCTTGCCGGTCGGAATGTCGTACCCTTCCACATTGCCAATGAAATTCAATCCGCTTTTCTTCAGTAGCGGAAACGCCGCTTGCACAAGCGCGTTGCCTTTGTTGTCCTCTGCGCCGTTCGCGAGGAGCGCAACGCGCGGGTTCGCGATGCCGCGCACGCGTTCCATAAACACGCTGCCAATCAGCGCAAAGTGCAGCAGGTACTCCGGCTTGCAATCCACATTTGTGCCCATATCGATCAGGAACGTGTTCGGCTGCAAGCCGAAGAGCCATACGCCCACCGCCGGGCGCGCAATGCCTTCGATGCGTCCAAACATCAGCGTTCCCGCGACGAGCGCCGCGCCGGTGTGCCCCATCGTCAGGCACGCGTCCGCGTTCCCCGCAAGCACCAGGTCGCACATCACGCGCATCGACAGCCCTTTGCGCGTCTTGACCGCGATGGCGGGCTGCTCGTTGAACGCAATCACCTCCGGCGCGTCGACGATTTCGATCCGCATAGCGGAGCCGCGCGTCGCGTGCTTTCCTAGCTCGCGCTCGACCGCCGCGCGCTGCCCGACCAGGAGGATTTCTACATCAAACGCGCGCGCGGCATCCACCGCGCCTTGGACGATGGCTTGCGGCGCGAAATCGCCGCCCATCGCGTCTACTGCGATTCGCATCAGACCAATCCTAACCGCAAGGGGCGCAAAGAATAAATATTCCTCTTTGCGTTCTTCGCGCCTTCGCGGTTCAAATATATTATTCTCCGTAGACTGCGAGACCCAGCAAGCCGGGACCAAAGTGGACGGTGAGTCCTGGACCAAAATCCGTCACATAGGTCTTTCCGGTGTAACCCAGTTCGCTTGGCACGCGTGCCTTGAGCGCTTCCGCTCGATCCATCGCGTTGCCATGCACGATGGTCACGCCTTTGATCTTCTTGCCCGCCATCGCGGCTTTGGTGAGTTCGATCACCTTGTTGATCGCCGCGCTCTGCGTACGCTCCGGCGAGACAACCTTCGGCACGCCGTCGAGCACGCCGATGACTGGCTTGATCTTGATTTCAGCTTGAACGACCTGATCGTGTCCAGTCGTGCGCCCGCTCGCTTCGAGGTGCTCCAGTTCGGTGACGGTGAAATACAAAGACGAATTTGCCTTGACGCGTTCCACCGCCGCCAGCGCGGCGTCGATGTCGTCGCCGGCTTTGGCGGCTTCCTCGATCATATAACCGATCAGCATCGTTGTGGTCCCAGAATCGATCACGTGGATTTCCGCGCCTTTGACCATTTCCTTCGCCAGGTTCGCGCTGTTCACCGTCCCGCTCGATTTCGCGGTGACGTGAATGGAGATAATGTGCTTGGCGCCTTCGCGAATCAACTCGTTGTAGATCTCGGCAAAATCGGCGGGCGATGGCTGCGACGAGGTGGGCATCGCGCCGCCCGTGGCTTTGATCTCTGCCAGCCGCGCGTGAAATTCGGCGATCGACATCTCGGAAATTTCCTTGTAGCTCTTGTCGCCGAAGATGACGTAAATCGGCGCAAGTTTGACATCGAATTGCCGCGCAAATTCCGGCGGCATATTCGCGGTCGTGTCGGTCACAAATCGGATCTCTTTCATCGTTCTCTCCTTCAGAATTGAGTTCGCGCATATGCCGAGCGCGTCGTACGCAGGCGATTCGTGTTATAATAGGTAACGCGGGCAAGGACCTGAGTCAAGGAGTTGGTGGATGGCGAATGAAACGCGAGTCGTAGTGACCGGCGTCGGCGCGCTCACGCCGGTCGGCAGCGATGTTACCACAACTTGGGAGAATTTGAAAGGGGGGCATTCCGGCATCGACCGCATCACGCTCTTCGACGCGTCCCATCTCGTCACGCAGATTGCCGGCGAAGTCAAAGGGTTTGACCCCAAACAACATTTCGATGCCAAGGACGCGCGGCGGCTGGAACGGTTCGCGCAATTCGCCGTCGTCGCCGCGCGTGAGGCGATTGCCGACGCGCGCCTGGAGATCACCGAACAAAACAACGAAAACATCGCCGTCGTGATCGGCAGCGGCGTGGGCGGCGCGCTGAGCGCTCCGGAGCAAGCCAAGATTTTGGAAACGCGCGGCGCGCGGCGC
>DAIDTM010000382.1 GCA_027457205.1 Anaerolineae bacterium
CGTATTATCAAGTGCTGGGCTTTGTGGACGACGATCCGTCCAAGCAAGGAAAACAATTCCAAATTCACACTATCCAACCATCCAACCACCCAACTACCCAACTACCCATCCTCGGCGCGTCCCACGATCTGGTGCGTTTGGTGAAGGCGCAATCCGTGCCCGAGGTGATCCTCGCGATCACCCACGATGTCAGCACCCAGGTCTTTCAAGCGCTGCTCGATTGCAAAGAGCAAGGCGTCCAGATCACGCTGATGCCGACGCTCTTCGAGCAACTGACCGGTCGCGTGCCCATCGAACACGTGGGCGATAACTGGAACGTCGCGTTGCCGCTCGAGTCGGCGGAAGCCGGCGGATTCTATCCGATTGCCAAGCGGCTGATGGACCTGACCGGCGCGCTGATCGGCTTGACGTTGTATCTACCGATCCTCGCCGTCGTTGCGCCGGCGCTGTATCTCGACTCGCCCGGTCCGCTCTTTTATTCGCAAGAACGCGTCGGCAAAGGCGGCAAGGTCTTTCGCCTGCTCAAACTCCGGACCATGGTCGCGGATGCAGAGGCGGGCGGGCGCGCGGTGCGGGCGCAGCGCAACGATCCGCGCGTGACGCGCGTGGGGCGGTGGCTGCGTAAGATGCGGCTGGACGAAATGCCGCAGCTCATCAATATTCTGAAGGGCGATATGAGCGCGGTGGGTCCACGTCCCGAACGCCCGGAGCATTTGACGGAACTGGATCAGGCGATTCCATTTCACCGTTTACGGAACGCGGTCAAGCCGGGCATGGCGGGGTGGGCGGTGGTCAACTACGATTACGTGGAGAACATCGAAGACGCACGAATTCGCTTAGAATACGATTTGTACTACATCAAGCACCAGTCGATCGGGCTGGACCTGCTGATTCTGCTGCGGACAATGGGGCATATGGCGATGTTGAGGGGACGATGAAAGAAAAGCTGCGAGCGATTCTCGAAAAGACGTCTCCGAGTATCGTCCTCTTTCTCTTTTTCTTTTCGCTCTACGCCTTGACGATGTCCGGGCGCATCCAGTATGGCGACGAGGTCGAAAAATACCGCGTCGCGCAAAGCATCGTCGAGCGCGGCGAGTTTTCCTTCCGCCCGACCGCAATGCGCGATGTGACCGGCAGCGGCGGACAGACCTATTCGATTTACGAACTTGGGCAGACGGTCGCCGAGATTCCCTTGTACGCGCTCAGCAAATGGATCAACGCCATCTTCCCCCTGCCCGATGTGAACGCGCGCGGATTTCTTCTGGTTGGTTTCTTGAATCCGCTGGCGATCGCGCTTGCCTGCGTTGTGTTTTTCAAGAGTTGCGAGAGTCTGGGTTATCGCCGCCGCACCAGCATCGCACTGACATTGGTCTTTGGGCTTGGCACCATCGTCTGGCCCTACGCCAAGGGCTTTGCGCGTGAGCCGCTCCTGACGCTTTTCTTGCTTTTATCGTTTTATTTTGTTCACCGCTTTCAAAAGACGCTGGGATCTCGCTGGCTGCTTGTTGCCGGACTCGCGCTGGGCTATCTCGCTTTTACCAAACTCATTCAAGGCGTCTCGATTCCGATATTCTTGGTCTACGTCTGGGTGTTGATCTTTCTGGACCGCCGGCAAGCCGGCGTGGACCGACGCGGTGCGGCGTGGGCGCTCGTCAAGGGCAGTGTGATTTTCCTGCTGCCTTTTATCGTTTTTATGGCGCTGCAAAGTCTGTACGCGCTGGCGCGGTTCGGGACGATTTACAGCGGCATTGGCGGCACAAAACTTAATCCGGTGGATTGGATTCTCTTTTTGCTGCCGCAAAGCCAACCTGGCACGGCGCTGATCGGCGTGCTCTTCTCGCCGGACAAGAGTTTCTTCCTCTACTCGCCGCCGGCGTTGCTGCTGCTGGTCGCCTGGTTCAAATGGCTGCACGCTGATAAGAAACTGGCATTCCTCTTCCTCGCGTTGATCGGCGTGGCGTTCCTCTCTGTGATTACGCGTCCGGACTGGGACGGTGGCACCTGGTGGGGCGAACGATACCTGGTTCAAATCACGCCGATCTTCATTCTCCCGCTAGGCATCCTGGAATCTTCGAGCGAGACGTGGCGACGGCGGTGGACGGCGGCGTTAGGCATTCTTTTCGTCCTTGGATTCGGTGTGCAAGTGGTGGGCGCATTCAGCAGCCCGCGCGATCACCTCGACATTGAGGGCTATTGGATCACGCTTGCCGGCGCAATCGATTTCCTGCGCCACGGCGCGCTCGATTCGCTCGTGCTCTATCTTTCGCCGCAGGGATTCCCGATCCAGATCAACCCGTACGGTATAGTGCTGATGCTGATGATCGCCTTGCTCGGCGCGTGGGTCATCTGGCGCATACGGCACACCGATTTCGAAAACGCGTCGCCGCGCGCGGGCTGGGCGCTCGCCGCGTTCGTCCTACTTGGCGAGTTTGGCGCGTTCATCCTCTGGCTCGTCGTGCCCTATCCGCAAGTGCTTGCGGCGCAGGGCAACACCGATTTTGTCGCGGCGAACTCGTTCCTCGCCGACGGTCGCCAGTGCGAGGCAACCGCGCTGTACGCTCTCGCGATCCAGCGCGGCACGACCTACCAACACGACGCGGTGGCGCAACTCGCCGCGCTGCTGCCGCGTCCGCGCGGTACGCACATCGCCGCCGGCGATCTGCTGGCGAATAAGGAAATCTCGGGCACAGCAACCATTGAGGTCGATCCTCGCGTCACCATCACCGGCGACGGATCGCTCAGAGCCAGCGCGCCCGCGGGAACAGACGTGATCGCACGCGGCCATGCCAATCCAATTCCGGTGTTGCCTGACACGACCTATGAAGTGTCCGGGTGGATTCAGACGGAGAACATCTACGGCGAGGGCAACGGGTCGGTCGCGGTCTATGAGGACGATGGCGCGTACCGAAACATTCACGGGACCGACATCGTCAACGTGGGCGAAACCAATGGCTGGACGCGCTTTCAGAAAACGCTGACGACATTGTCAACCACGCATCGGCTCTTTGTTGCGGCAGGGCTGTGGAATACGTACGGCACGGTTTGGATCGATGGGCTTCAAGTCGCCCAGATCACGCAACAGAATCCGGCATCGCCAGCCATCCAACCCTGCCAGTAACGTGAGCACCATACCACCGACGAGATAAACCACGCCTCTTCAAGACTTGCCCAAACCGCAGTTTCGAACGTTAGAATTGCTTCGCAGGGGCGTGTGGCTTATAATGGATGTGAAACAGAACAGGAGATGAATATGGAGAAAGTGCTTCAGCTAACCGCCGTCATAGAACGCGAAGGCAATGGCTATGTCGCCACATGTCCAGAAGTAGACGTCGTGAGTCAAGGCAACACCGTTGAAGAAGCGCGTCGCAATCTGCTTGAAGCCGTCGAGGGATTCTTCGAAGTCGCATCATCCTCAGAGATTCGACGCAGACTAAAGAAAGAAACCTACATCATGTCAATCATGCCTACAGCGCCAACTATAAGATTTAAGCAAGCGGCAAGGTTACGCCATGCCTAGATTGCGTGTTCTCTCTGGCAAAGAAGTTTGCAAGATAATGTCCAAGCATGGTTTTGTTCTAGTCCGACAGAAAGGCAGTCATGTCATCATGCAAAAGAAGGAAGGAGGCACGACAACGACTGTCCCTGTGCCAGACCATGATGAATTGAGAATCGGGACACTGTCAGGTATCATCAAGCAGTCTGGCTTGCCTCGTTCGCTGTTTGAGACCAAATGATTACGGAGCGATCCCTGTACGCGACGCGAGGTCTGCGATTCGCTTCGCCGCGTGACTGCTCCAAATCCGCTACGCCATCAATGAAAAACGCGGGACTCGACG
>DAIDTM010000383.1 GCA_027457205.1 Anaerolineae bacterium
TGTCGAGTACTAGGATTTGATCGGCGTTCAGCACGGTGCTTATGCGCTGCGCGATCACGAACGACGTGCGCCCCTCCATCAGTTTGTCGAGCGCCTGCTGGATGCGGTACTCGGTCGCCAGATCGACGCTTGAGGTCGAATCGTCGAGGATCAGGATGCGCGGGTTCATCAGCAAGGCGCGCGCGATCGCGATGCGCTGCTTTTGTCCGCCGCTCAAGGTCGAGCCGCGCTCGCCGACCGGCGTATCGTAACCTTGTGGGAATTCCATGATGAAATCGTGCGCGGCGGCGGCTTGCGCGGCAGCGGTCACGTCCTCCATCTTCGCGTCGGGTCGTCCGAACGCGATATTCTCGCGAATCGTTCCGCTGAACAGCGTCGTCTCTTGCAAGACGATGCCGATGCGCCCGCGCAGACTTGCCGTCGTCACATCGCGCACGTCGTGACCGTCCACCAGGACGCGACCTTCCGTCACATCGTAAAAGCGCGGCACCAAGTTGATGATCGTCGTCTTGCCGCTGCCGGTCGCGCCGAGGAGCGCGATGGTCTGCCCCGGCTTGGCTTCGAACGAGACGTGGCTCAGGACCGGCTCGCCGCCTTTGAAATAGCGGAACGTCACGTCGTCGAATTGAACATGTCCCTGCGCGTCTTGCAATTCGAGCGCGCCGGGTTTGTCTTCGACTTCGTTCTTCGTGTCGAGAATCTCGAAGATGCGCTGCGCCGACGCTGCGGCTTGCGACATCAGATTGATGATAAAGCCGAGCTGCCCCATCGGGAAGAAGACGTAGATGAGGTAGAGTGAAAACTTTTGCCATTCGCCCAGCGTGAGCGTTCCGCCGATGATCTGCTTCCCTCCAAAGTACATCACCGCGGCTTGTCCCAGGTTAGCGATCAGAAAGATCACCGGCATCAGGAACGAAAACACACGCGCCTCGCGCAATTGCTGTTCCAGCAAATCGTCCGCGGCGACCTCAAAGCGCGCGAGTTCCTGCGGCTCGCGTGCGAACGCCTTGACCACCTTAAAGCCGGCGAGATTTTCCTGCAAGACCGTGTTCAGCGCGGAGATGCGAATTTGCACCTGCGTGAACAGCGGTTGGGTCATCGCACCAAAGACCATGAAGACGGCGAGCGCGATCGGCAGGATCGGCAGGACGACGAGCGTGAGCGCGGGATTCGTGAACCACAGAATCACCAGCGTGCCGACGAGCAGGACGAGCGCCTGTAGCGCCATCACCAAGCCCTGCCCGAGAAAGAGCCGCAGTTTTTCGACGTCGTCCGTCGCGCGGATCATCAACTGCCCGGTCTGGTTCTTGTCGTGATAGCTGAACGAGAGACGCTGGATCTTGGCGAAAATGTCTTTGCGGAAATCGTACGCGATATTCTGCGAAACGCGTTCGGCGTTGTACGTCTGCGAGAACGAAAAGATCGCGCGGACGATGGCAAAGCCGAGGATCGCGAGCATCGCCACGAGGATGGCGTTCGTCTGATTGCCCTGGCTCGTCTGCAAGTCGGCAAGCGTCTTGCCCATTTGCTGCGCGGCGGCGGCTTGCGCTGGCGCGGGGAGTGTGAGGACTTGCGCGGTCACGAACGCTTGGACGACCGCGTCGATGATCGTTTGAATCAACTGCGGGACCATCAACTGCGCCGCGGTCGCGATGAACAGTGAACCGTACGCGAGGAACGCGATCCAGCGATAACGGCTGACGTATCGCAGCGCGCGCAGCAACACACGCGGATTCGCGTTGGGCGCGCTGCGCCGGCGCGACGAAGACGACATAGTTTGAACTGCCATTGGTTTTTAGACTCCGTTGGATTTGTGGCGATCCAGCCCATCTTGCGGCGCTTTTTCCAGCAGCGCCAGTTGCAGTTTGTGCAGCAGCGAGACGAGCGTCGCTTGTTCCTGAACGGTGAGACCGGCGAGCGTCTCCGCCATAAAACTGCTGTGCTTGGGCAGCGTGGCGCAGACCAGATCGCGCCCGGCTTTGCTCAGCCGGATGTTGAACTTGCGCTTGTCCTCGCGGCTCAGCGTCCGCTCGATCAGTCCTTGCTCTTCCAGGGGCGCGAGCAGCGCGCTGACCGTGTTTTTGCTGACGTTCTGAAAGCGGCTCAGCCGGCTTGGCGAGATGCCCTGCTTGTTGCCGTGCATCTCTTCCACGTTGAGCCAGACGAGCAGGCGAAAGCGCGGCGCGGACAGCCCGGCGGCGCGCAGGTGGTGATCGGCGATCACTTCGAACAGGCGCGTCGACGCGTTCAGCGTACGAAACAGTTCGATGCCGAGCGCGCGCACCGAGCGGTCCATATCCGAGTGACGCGCCGAAGCCGCCAGTAGGCGCAGCCGTTCCGCGCTGTCAGAGTCGGTCAGTCCCCATTGCTCCAGCGCCTGGTGAAATTCCTTGTCCGGTTTGATTCGAGTGGTACGCATAGCGATTGGTTTACCTCAGAAATAGTCACATATCGAATTATACGTAATCGAACTATTTTGTCAAAATCGCTTGCGCGAATCCGCCGGGCGCGCTATAATGGGAAAAATTTCAGTGAGAGGTTCGCCTTGCGTCGCAAAATGATCTTGACCTACAACATCCTGCCGGAACATCAAGAAGAATATTTCAATTTCATGGTGAATGTTTTTATGCCGACGCTGCAGCGGATCGGTTTGACGAACGCCGGCGTCTGGCACACCGCCTATGGCGACTATCCGGCGCGGCTGAGCGTCTTTGTCGCCGATGATGAGCAAACGATGGAGCAGGCGCTAGCGGGCAAAACGTGGAAAGATGCGGAAGCAAAGCTAGCCAAGTACGTGAAGGACTATACGCGGCGCGTGATCGAGTTCCAGCCGGGGTTTCAGTTCTAGCCGGTGGAGGCAAAGCAGCAGGCGAGAGGGCTCTTCTCTCGCCTGTTGCTTTGACGATCCAACTACCGCCGTAACAGTTATTTGAGTATGGCGCAACCGCTAGAATTTCATGCATTCATGCTGAGTTCTCCCTTGCCCCCATTATACTGTTAATTGTCAGGGAGAGTTGTACCACCCCATATTAGCACGGGGGGTTCGCGTGCAAGGCAACTACTGGCACGCTATTGGAGTTTCAATTCCTCAATCGGAATTCG
>DAIDTM010000384.1 GCA_027457205.1 Anaerolineae bacterium
GCGTTTAGGGTGTCTGTGCCATCAAAAGGGTAGGAGGACGCGGAGGGGAAACTGAAGGGGAAGCGCGCGCGGTCGCGGCGGAAAGGAGATGTCCATCACCTTACCGCCGCGCCTCCTCGTCGCTGCGCCGTCTGACTTTTACTTTCGTCCGCGCCAAATCAAAAACAGAATCGAGACGACAATCAGGACGTCTGCCGCCAGCGCTGCTGGATCCAGCGGGATATGAAACGCCAAGTCAAGGATCGCCGCGCCCAGGAATTTGGCTTGAATCACAAGAATACCGATCCCAAGCAGGATGCCCGCCCAGCCCATCCACGTGAACGAACGTTGTTCTGCGCTCATCGCGAATTCCTCCACCGACGCGTTCTATTTCTGCGATCCCTCGGTTTCCAATTCCTTCAGCCAGCGCGGATGCTCAACCTGCGCGTACAGGCGGGTGATCGTTCCCTTGATCATTCCATCCAGCGCGCCGTAGACAAACGTGAAATACACATGCCCCACCATCAGGACGGTGAGAACGGTCATCGAAATGTCGTGCACGACCAGCGCGCTCAGAAAAGCTTGCCCCGGTATTCGCCCCGCCCCAAACCACATCACAAATCCCGACCACGCGACCAGATTATAGAAGACGATCGTCATGGCGTGATGTACGCGCTGCCCGGCATTGATCTTGCCCTGCGGCGGCAAGCCCTTCGCCAGCCCGATGAAATAGAACGGCGACTTGATGAACCAGACCAGATCGTCGCGGTTGTAGGTGAACGACGCTTTGAGCAGGTAGACGAAATCTTTTCGATCCGTGACAAAGTAGATAATGGGTCCCAGAATCAGCAGCAGCGCCGCGATGCGATGAATGACGCGCGATGGAAAACCTGCCAGCGGCGAAAGGGGCCAAAAGAACAGCAAGAGTCCGGTGAGCAGCAGCGCCAAAAATGCCAGCGCGTTGAGCCAATGACCGATGCGTTGGATCGTCTTGTATCGCAGAATCGTGCCGTCATTTTGCAACATGTTCTTCTCCTTCCGATGGGCTGCTCGGCGTCGTTTCCGTCTCCACCTCCTTGAAATGCTCCGTCGCGTTGCGCCGCGCGACCTCGAACGCTGTACCGGTCACGACCACCGCCGCGCCTAACATCCCCAACGCCGCCGGGCGTTCCAGATTATGCCGGAACCAGACGAGACCGTCGACGTTTTCGTTGACGGGAAATTCGGAATCGGTTTCCGCGCGCGCGGAGATGTAAAAGACCTTGGGACCGGTGCCGGTTTCCGGATGGAATGGACGCGCGCGCCCGGTGGCGTACAATTTCGCAACGTCGCTCGCCGGGTCGTTAAAATCGCAAAAGTGACGCGCGCCGCCGACGCACGTTTCCACGCAGGCATGCGGCTGCCCCGCCTCCAGCCGATGTACGCACGCCGAGCATTTATCGACGACACCGCGCGTCTCGTCGAAATACCGCGCGCCGTACGGACACGCCGAGATGCAGAACTTGCACCCGATGCACTTGGTCGAATCGATCAAGACCAGCCCATCGGCGCGCTGATAACTTGCCCCGGTGGGGCACACCTGCACACACGGCGGATTCTCGCAGTGCATACAATTTCCCGGCACATAGTCTTGCGCCAGATTCGGAAAGACGCCTTGCAGCGGTGCTGCCTCAACCCAATTGCGGTGATGACCCAGCGGGACCTGATTCTCGATCTCGCACGCGACCATACACGCCTTGCAATCTATACAACGATCCACCTCGATGACAAACGCGTACCGTTTCTGAGCTGTCATTTTATGCCTTCCGAACCGTGACAAAAGTTTGCGACAACGCCTGCCCGCCGCTCGCCGGATCGGTGTAGGTGACGTGCAAGTCGGAATCACTCTCGCCCTGAGCGTACGCGGTGTGTTGCGCTTGCGAGAAATGTCCAAAGCCCGGCGTCATATACACACAGTCCGGGCGAATGCCCTCCGTCACCAACGCCGGAATCTTTACTTTGCCGGCGGGACTCTCCACCCAGACCGCATCGCCGTTGCGGATGCCGCGCGCGGCAGCGGCTTGCGTATGAATCCACACCGCATTCGTCGGAAACAACTCGTGCAGCAGTTTGTTGTTCTGCGTCGCAAACTGCGTGTGCTGCGCGACCTTGCCGGTCAAAAGATAGAACTGATCGGCGGGCGGCGCGGGCGGCTCTTGCCACGTTGGCACGGCGGGAAACTTCCATTGCGCCAGCAGCGCAGACGACAATTCGATTTTGCCGCTCGGCGTGTCGAACTTGAACGGGTCTAGGGGCTGCGTAGGCGGACGATAGTAGCCGGTGTTTTTCAATTTCTCCAGTGTGATGTTGAATGGCGCGATTTGCTGGCGCAGGTAATCCTCTTCGTCTTTGTAGGCGAAATAATCTGCCAAGCCCAGCCGCGTGCCCAGCTCCTTGAAAATCCACAACGCTGATTTGCTTTCGCCCAGCGCCGCGACCGCGGGCTGGCGAAGGAATACCGCATCACCAACCACCGACAATGGATCGTACCGTTCGAGATAGCTGGCTTCCGGTAGCACCACATCGCTGAACCACGCCGTATCGTTCATCGTCGTATCGATCGTGACGATAAAATCGAGCTTGCTGAATGCTTGCAGCGTCTTGCGGCGCTCGGGCAGCGACGCGATCGGATTCTGTCGATAGACGAACCAACCGTGCGCGGGGTACGGTTTCTCCGCGAGGATGGCGTCGCGGATTTCCTGGAACACGCCGATGTCGAGCGGCACGAGCGGGTATTTCGACGGTACTCCATCGAGGCGGAGCGCGCTGACGCGTGGGTACGACGGCTGCGGCGGCGAGCCGAGCGTGTTGGTGATGTCGACCACGGGCTGCAAGCCGCCGGGCTGCGCCCAGTTGCCGATGAGCGCGTTAAGCATAGAGACGGCGCGTTCGGCTTGGAATGAATTGACGAAATTCGACGTGCGCCAGTTGTTGTGAATGAACGCGTGCGGCGCAGCCATCGCAAATTCGCGTGCGATGCGGCGAATCGTCGCGGCTGGGATTTCGGTCTTGCTGGCTGCCCATTCCGGCGTGTAATCCTTGACACCGTTCGCCAGATCGTCAAAACCGATAGTATATTTACTGATGAACGTCGCGTCGTACAACTGCTCGGTGATGATGACGTGCAACACCGCGAGAAAGAACGCCAGATCGGTGCCGGGTTTGACCGGCAGCCACTCGGCGGCTTTGGACGCGGTGATGGTAAAGCGTGGATCAAGCACAACGACGTGCACGCCACGCGCGATTGCCGCGACCAGTTCCTGCGTCTCGGAATTGGAGATCGCTTCCGCCAGATTGCGTCCGGCGTAGATGATGTATTTCGTCGCGCTGTAATCGCGGTCGGGTTCCTGGATGCCGTACGTCATCAGGTTCGCCATAATCATCGCGTTGAAGCAGAGCGACCGCTGCGTGCCATAGTTCGGCGAACCGTAGGCGCGCAAGAGGTTCTCGAACTGCGGCTGCGCGAGGTTGTGCGTGGAACTGAACACCATGCCTTCCGCGCCGAACTGCTGCTTGATCGCCTGCATCTTGCCGGCGGTGTAGGTCAGCGCCTCGTCCCACGTGATGCGCTTCCACAGACCGCTGCCGCGGTCGCCCGCGCGGATCATTGGAAATTGCAGGCGGTCGGGATCGTACAGTGTGGCGACGCCGGCTTGCCCGCGCGGGCAGAGCATTCCGTTCGAGTGCGGATGGTACGGGTTGCCGTCGAGCTTGTACACTTTGCCATTCAACACTTTGGCGCGCAGCCCGCAGCGCCACACGCACTGCTCGCACAGACTGTACACTTCGCGGTCGAACTTGACCGGCGGCGTGGAGGTGGTTTGGCTCGCAGGCGCAGCGCCGCTCCCAGTTGCCCATTCCGACAACGGGATCGAACCGAGCGCGAGCGCGCCCGCGACAGCCGCGCTCGCCCCCAGAAACTGCCGCCGCGACATTTCCCATTCAAATACATCGCCTATTTTGATTTCGTGCTCACCCATCAGCAACTCTCCAATGCATTACCTTACGCAATACGTAGACGTGTTGCGTAACGAGGATAGCGTATTACGAATTTGCCTTGTCCTTGCGCAGCTCACCGTGGCGTTCGAGAAAGTAGAACAGCGTTAACGTGATGACCACGAACAGCAACACCGTCAACCACAGGTTCACGTCGAACACCGTTGGCAGAATCGTGCTGCCCACATTCGCGAACGCCGAGATCGCCGGGAATACCGATTGGTACGTCGCGCCGTAGATCAACGCGCCGGTCAAGAAACCGAGCAAGCCGGGAATCAAGTAATCGAGATGCCCTTCGCCGCTTCCAGCGGCGCATGTGCCCGGTCAGAAACCGGCGCCGGCCATGCCGACGCCGAAGATCAACCCGCCGACCAGATTGCCGAGAACGTAGGTCGCCGGCACGGTGGGCAGCGCGACCAGCCCGGCGGTATTCAGCGCGAAGACGCCGACCATCGCGACCGCCAGCGCGGTCATCATAAACTTCAAGACCGTCAGATCGGTAAAACGAAAGACGTTGACGATTTTGTGATACTTGCCCAGTCCGGCTTTTTGGAGCGCCCAGCCGAAGAAAAAGCCGATGACCAGGGGACCCAGGACGTCGCCCATTAGAATTTCCTCCAGTACATCAAGATCGCGGTCGGAATGCCGGAGGCGAACATGCCCGCCATAAAGATGAATGCCGCCGGCGCGAGGAACAAGCCGCCGCCAACCGCCAAGCCGCTGGTGCAGCCGCCGGCGATGCCTGCGCCAAACTCGATGATGACGCCGCCGACAAAGGCGATGACCCAGCGTTTCCACACCGATTGACCAAACATCTTGCGCCATTGTTCATCGGGCACGGCGGCGAGTTTGAAATCGCCGGAGATTTTCGACGAGACGAACGCGCCGAAAAAGACGCCGACGAGCAGGATCACTTCCCAGGAAATGCCCGGCGGCATCACGAACTTGAAGTAGGTGTTGTTTGCCAGCGCGGGCGCAACCGCCTGGGCGATCAAGCCGCCAAAGTTTTCGAATGCGCCGGACGCGCCGGGAATGACGCCGGCGACAGCGATGCTGACGATGTAGACGATGCCGAGCAGCACGCCAGCAAGATACGGCGACCATTCTTTTTGTTTCAGTAATGCGATCACTTTTTCACCTCTTGACCTCACGCCATGTGTAACACGCAGCGCGAATTTAGGATTTCATTTCTTTTGCCAACGCCAGCAGAGTCGCCAGCGTCTTCTGATCACTCTCGCTGAGCGCCGCGAGGGCTTGCAAGTCCATGTGGCTCAACGCCTTCAAAATGCGTGGCCCGTTCTCGCGGTCGTTCAACATACCGGCGACTGCGCGTACCGTCGCCGGATCGCTCGACGCGAGCGCGCGCTGCAACGCGCTCCATTCCGGACGATTGCTCCACTCGGGCATGTTCAGCGCGATACCTTCCGGCGTCGTCGCGACTACCGGCGTGGCGAGCAATTGCCGCCATGCCGCCACGGCGCGTTCGAGCGGATGCTCATAGTACCACACCAAGCCGGCAAAGAGCGCCAGTACGCCGACCAGCAATACAGCCAGAACGATGTTGCCGACGTTGGTAGACGGCGTGCTGCTCGACCCGGCAGCGTAAATCTTGTTCAGGTCGATGGTCTGTCCGCCGGTCGGCGCGGCGGGTCCGCACGGCGCAGTGCTGCTGACTGGCGTCGTGGCAGACACACCCGAGGCGGATGCTGGCGATGCCGGCGCGCTCGTGGCGCTAATCGTCTTGCCCAGCGCGGCGGCGTACTGTTTCGCGCGATCCATGTAATCGTTGGGATGGCAGGACTGGCAACTGCCCTTGACGTCCGAGAGCGGGTCCACCATGCCGGCATGCGCGGCGGCTTTGTCTTTCGCCTTCACGTTTCCGCCGTGGCAGAATTCGCAGAAATCGCCGAAGGCGTGCGCGGTGTGCCATGCGCCAACTGTATTGACCGGCTTTTGTTTCTGAACCTCGTGGCAATTCTTGCACGAGGACACGGACGACCCGCACTGCGCGGCTGCCGGGCGGGGCAAGGTCAGCACCGCGATCACGGCGAGCACTACCGCCGTCAGCAGTAAAAACCCGATGTGTTCCTTTCGCATAACTCCCGTTACTCCTCTCAGAAATTCCCCACACAAAAAAACACCTTGGGCAACAACGAACGTTACCCAAAGCATTCATCACCTTGTGATCGTCAAATCATCGGAAGATGCCTCATCACATCTTCCCCACAATTTAATCCACGCGCCTGATCGATAATCTTACGACGCGGGCACTCCGGCAATTTCGGCGACTCGCTTGAGCCGCGCCAACAACTCTTGGCGCTCCTGACCGATTCGGGAGAATGTATCGGCAACCATTTGCAGCAAGCCCAGCAGATTTTCCGCGCGGTTCTTCTGGAGGATGCGGATGGACTGGGCTGCCTTGATCAACGCCTTTTCATCCACGTTGCAGTCCCCAGCCGTTCGCACAAGGTGCGCGCGCGAACGGAACTCCGTCGCGCTGTTCACGACAAATTGCCCCACGAAGAACATGGCGACAAACGCGTTCTCGACGACGACGCGTCCGCGCGCGTACGTCAGCCCGGCGTGACACTTTTCGAGGCGCGGCTGCTGCTCGGTTTGATCGGCAAGTTTCTTCCACGACGCTTCGCAGCGCGCGCGCCCCCGCTCGGAAGAGAGAATCAAATTGCAAAAGGCGCACGAGTTGCTTATCGGCATCATCGGCTTGCCGTTAAGGTCGGTGGTCACCGCACCGACGAGACTGGTCAGCGCGAAAACTTCCTGAATGGGCTGAAGACAATAGATCGGCAGAATTTCGGCGCTCGCCGTTGGCGCGGCAGGCGCAATCGCCGCCATCGATTTTGCGTCGGGCGCTGGCGCAGGGTTTTGATCACCGAGCCACTGCTCAATCGCGCGGCGCGGAAAACGCCACTGCCCACCCATCCGGATCGCGGACAGCCGACCATCGTTGAGCATTCGATAGATCGTCGTGCGGTCAACGCGCAGCAGTTCCATTAGCTGTTTGGTCGTCAACAAGTCATCCATTGCGCCCAAAATACCATCATTTGCTATATAATTCAATAGCATTTTAGGTCAAAATTTGTGAACTTTTCCACTAGTCCAATTCTCGTTGATTCGGCGCTGCCGGTAGGAAAAATCGGCGATAAAAACAATGCGGACGGGAGAAAATTCCCGTCCGCATGTCTGTCCCGCTCAACATCGTTCACGCACAATTGCCGCCAGCGCTGCGATAAACGGCGGGCTGGCGTTCGGCGATTCAATGCGGCGCATTTCAAGTCCGAGCGACTGCGCGCGCTCGGCGCATTCCACGTCGATGTCGTACAGAACTTCCAGATGGTCCGCGACAAAACCAATCGGGGCGATGAGCACGCGGCTGGTAGGGGCGAGCGGCTGCTCGCCCCTACGCGACGCGATTTCATCCAGCGTATCAAGGATGTCGGGACCGAGCCACTTTTCGCCGGTACGCCCCGCACTCTGGTACGCGAACCGCCAGCGCGGCAAGCCGAGCAGTGCGGCGACGCCTTCGCACGTCTCGCGCAGTTCCTGTGGATATGGATCGTTCGACTGCAGGATGCGTTCTGGCAAACTGTGCGCGGAGAAAATCACTTCGATGTCTTGCCAATCGCGCGCGCTGAACGTGGCGCGCGCGGCTTCCATTCGCTCCGCGATCGACTTGAGGAATAGGGGATGATCGTTCCAGCTCTCGACGTAGGTCACCTCAAGCGGCGCGCCTGATCTTGCGATGGCGTCGCGCACGCGCTGGATGTAGCCATCGATGCTAAAGCGCGAATAGTGCGGCGCGAGCGCGAGCGCGATGACGCGCCGCAAGCCGTCACGCGCGATCTCGTCCACCGCTTGCGTGATGTACGGATGCCAGTGCTTCATCCCGATGTAGACGCGAAAATCGTCGCCAAGTTGCGCTTGCAGCGCGCGCGCTTGCTCGCGGGTGATGTCGAGCAGCGGCGTCCTGCCACCAATCTGCTGATATCGCGCGATGAGTTCTTTCAAATTCTCAGGCGACGGCTTGCGCCCGCCGCGAATATCGGTGTAGTACGGCTCGATCTCGTCGAGCGAGTTTGGCGTGCCGTATGCCATTAAGAGGACTGCGATCTGTTCCAAATGATTTTCCATTGTTATGGGTAGGTTACAATCCAACTGACCGAGGAATTATGAGGATGTTGGTCAATAACTTCAGAGCGAGAATATTTTAGCTTTCTCAAGTGTCCTGTGCATGTTGTGCCTAGTTGATTAGCTTCCGGAGGATGCTCAGAAATTCCTCTGGCGCGCCTAGCTTCTTGTTAAGTCGGTAGTAAATCTCTGCAATGTAGGCAAGAACCGTTTGCTCGTAGACTCGAAATTCGTCTCCTGTAAGTACGATTTTGTCTCCTATTTTGTATTTCTCCCCTTCGACTTGTTGGCATAGTCTGGCGTCGGCAATCGAATCATTGTGCACAATGCAGTTCCTCAAGCGATGTAAGGCCAGCATTCTCTGTATATGGTCACCATCAAAGGTGCCGTTCAATTCGAGTACTCCAAGGAAACAGTCAAATCTATCGGCTCCAAATCTATCACGACAATCTCGGTTCTTAATGATGAGGTCCGCCAGATATCGCGATTTCTCATCGTCGTCCAATCCAAGCAATTTGGCTTTTGGTCCGATTTTCCTCAACAACTCTCCCTCAAGTATTTCTTCATCGAATTTGATCAGCCCTGCAATAAGATGTTTGACTAGTGTTTCAAGACTTGTCCAAAGATAAACCAATCCCTGAGCGTACAGAACTTGGAGATACTCTTGCTGATTTGTTATCAATTCGCGTATATTATTATCAACAAAGTCTTGCCTATCTCTGAATGTCTCGTATATCAATCCGCGCATAGATTCTGCCTTGGAGTTCTTTCCTTTGTCACCAAAGTCCGTCAGAAAAACAATCTCGTTTACCAAGAACGAAAATTCGGCGCGATGAATCATATCTCCAAATCTCTTGATCTGGTGATTAGTATCGATAAAAATCTTCTTGAGTTCTCTATGCAAATGATCTAGGTTGCGCGTCGTTTTGTTTTTCAAGCGAATCTCCCATTTTTAAGGCGGGTAAACAGATAGGCCCCATAGGCAAGGCGCGCCCTTCTTGCATTACGATGTCTTTTGCAAAATATACTCGGCACAGGGTGTCAAGTGCAACGTAGCTCATCGACGTTATCATAACAAAAAAGCCCTCGCGATGCAAGGACTTGCGAATTTCTGAGCCAAACTAACCAACTATCGTACCGTGCACAACTTCCACCAACCTCTCCACATTCTCTATCGGCGTGCTCGGCAGTACGCCGTGCCCTAGATTGAAAATGTGCCCGCGCCGCCCATTAGCTTGCGAAAGAATTTCGCGCGCCTCGCACTCGATAACATCCGGCGACGTGAGCATCACCGCAGGATCGAGATTGCCCTGCAGCGTGACATCGCCGAGCCGTTGCCACGCCTGATCCAGCGGCACGCGCCAGTCGATGCCGATCACATTACCGCCGGCTTCTTTCATTAGTTCGAGCAGCGTCGCGGTGCCGGTTCCAAAGTGAATGCGCGGCACGCCGCTCAGCACAAGCGCGTCGAAAATCTTTTTCGAATGTGGCAAGACGAACTCACGGTAATCGCGCGGTGAGAGTGCACCGATCCATGAATCGAACAACTGCACGGCTTGCGCGCCCGCGTCGATTTGCGCGCGGAGGTACGCGGCAATCGTCTGCGCGAGCTTGTCCATCAGCGTATGCCACGCGGCGGGATCGCAGCGCATCAGTTTCTTCGTCAGCAGCAGATCGCGCGATGGCTTGCCTTCGACGATGTAACTGGCGAGCGTGAACGGCGCGCCGGCGAAACCTATCAGCTGCGTCTTGCCGTCGAGTTCGCGGCGCAACGCGCGCACCGCTTCGATCACGAATGGCACGTCGCTTGCCGGTTCGATCACGCGCAGCGCGTCCGCCGCGCGCTGATCGCGCACCGGATTTGCGACGATCGGTCCCACCGATTCACGGATTGCGAAATCGATGCCCATCGGCGTCAGCGGAATCATAATGTCGGAAAACAAAATCGCCGCGTCAAGATCGAAACGCTTGAGCGGCTGCAACGTCACCTCGACCGCGAGTTCAGGCGTGCGGCACATCGTCAGCATGTCATGCTTGTCGCGCAGCGCGCGGTATTCCGGCAAATAGCGCCCGGCTTGGCGCATCAGCCAGATCGGCGTGCGATCAATGGGTTCTCGGCGGCACGCGCGGAGGAATCGATCATTCATCATAGTTATCCAGGCAAACAAGTATACAGGTAGGCAAGTATGCAGAATTTCCTTGTCTACCTGGTTTCTTGTCTACTTTTCTACTTGGGCTCATACGGGCAAAACGGATCGCTTTCCAGCGCGTCGCCGGTGTACGCGAACGCGCGCGCGCGCGAGCCGCCGCAGATGATGCGGTGCTCGCAGCGCCCACACTTGCCCTTGAATTCGTTCGGGTTATGCAAACTCTTAAAGATGGACGATTCGCGATACACTTGCACGACCTGGTTCGCGCGCACGCTGCCGACAGTCAACGGCAAAAAGCCGGCAGGATAAATATCGCCGGTGTTCTACACGAACAGGATGCCGTGCCCGTCGCGGATGCCAAAGCCGTGATAGACTGACGTGCGCTGAATTTGATCGGGCGTCATTCCTTCGCCGCGCATCCGGTTCAAGGCGATGCGGCGGTACGACGGCGCTTCGGTCGTCTTGATCGCAAATGGCGCGACCGGCGCGAGATCGTACACCCAGTTCATAAGCTCTTCGCCGCGCGCGGGCGATACTTCTTCCAATACCTTGCCGCGTCCGACCGCGATGAGGAAGAACAGACTCCAACGCATCACCTTCACAGTCTTGAGCAATTCGTAAATCGCGGGCAGATCGTCGTCCGTTTCAGTAGAGACGAGCGTGTTGACCTGGATCGGCAGATCGAATTCTGCCGCCAGCCGCGCCGCGCGCATCGTCAGATCGAAACAGCCGGAAACGCCGCGCACCGCTTCGTGCCGCGCCGCGTCCGAGCCATCGAGCGACAAGCCGAGACTCTGAACGCCGTGCGCTTTCAATTCCGCGATCACCTCACGCGTCAGTCGGGTCGTCGCCGCGGGCGTGATCGAAACGCGCAAACCGAGCGCGTTCGCGTCGTCGATGAGATCGTACAGATCGACGCGCTGAAGCGGATCGCCGCCGGTGAGAATCAGGTGCGGCAGCGGATCGCCGAACGCGGCGATTTGGCGCAGAAGGTCGCGACTCTCCGCGCGCGTCAGTTCTAGCGGATGCGCCTGCGTCATGGCGTCCGCGCGGCAGTGGCGGCACGCCAGTACGCACGCTTGCGTCATCTCACAGTAGACGATCATCGGGTTCGTCGCGTAATCGCGCGCAACGTGATGAGTGGGTCGAGCCGTGGGTTTTATTACAACAGACATTACTCCTCCGAAAAGTAAACAAGTAGACACGTAGACACGAAGACAAGGAACCTGTTTACTTGTTTACTTGTTTACTTGTTTCCATTATTTCCTTCGCTACCCGCGCGCCGTCCTGAATGCAGTCAGGGATGCCGACGCCGTGGTACGCGCCGCCGGCAAGGTACAAGCCGCAATGCGACGCGACGCGTCGGTCGATCTCGGCGATGCGCGCCTGATGTCCGACCTCGTACTGCGGATTCGCTTTTTGCCAGCGATAGACCTTGGTCAGCACGGGAATCGCGGTGATGCCCATCATCGCGCGCAGTTCCTCGCGCGCGATCTCCGCGAGCGCGGCATCGTCCTGGTCGACGAGATGCTCCGCGTGCGCGCCACCGATGAACGCGCGCACGAGCGCGTGCCCGTCCGGCGCGCGGTCGTTGAACTTGGTCGACGACCAGGTACACGCGAGGATTTGACGTTTCTCGCTGCGCGGCACGACAAAGCCAAAACCGTTCAGCGGATGTGTGAGTTCGGCGCGCCGGAAGCCGAGCGACACCGTTGCGGTCGAGACGTAACGGATCGCGCGCAGCGAATCGGCGAGCGCGGCGATCGCGCTTTTCGAGGCGCTGTAC
>DAIDTM010000385.1 GCA_027457205.1 Anaerolineae bacterium
GTCAAGCGATAATTCAACGCGCTGAGCGCGACGCCCCACATCAGGTGACCCAGGAAAAAGGCGACCGCATTCAGATTTGCCATCACCGGGTCAACGAGCGGGACGACGGCGAGCGCCATCAGCGCATAGACCACCGCGCCATACATCATTCCCGCGACGGTCTGACCGATGAGCGACTTGAAGCGCGGCGCGATGACGAACGCGAAGATGAGACCCAGGATGACCGAGTTCATCATGTGCCCCATCAAGCCCACCATCACCACGGCGAAATCGAATGGGACGGGGCGCGCAATGGTTTGCAGATTGCGGAGAAGAGCTGCTGCGATGTAGGTCGGCGCGGACCAGAATCCCGCGCCGTTCGGAATGATCGCCTCGACCATCATTTCCCACATCCCCATCACCAGACTGGCGATGAGACCTGCGCCGATCAGTTTCAACGAGATATTCGTGCGGGTCGTACTGAGAGTTGCTGTAGACATTTTTCCTCCTTCAGGAATTTTGTTTTGCGAACTCGCTGGTCGTTCGCTTCTGTCCTATAGACGCGGTGAAGCGGTTCTTTCTTACCTCTTGCGTCCGCCTACCTTGCGTGATAGAATGCCGCGCAATGAACACTCGCACCAACGCCGAATGGCTTGCCGATTTGCGCGCCGAGGCGAACGCGCGCGCGATGGCGCTGACCGATTTGCGCGCCATCATCGCGACGGGCTTGCCCTACGCGCTCTCGGGCTGGCTCGCGCCAAGCGATCCGCAATTCGACGCGCTCGCTGAAGATGTGACTCAGGAAACGCTCGTTAAAGTATTGGCACATCTCGATTCGTTCCAAGGACGCAGTCAGTTGACAACCTGGGTTCAGAAAATCGCGGTACGCGTCGCGCTGAGCGAACTGCGCCGTCGCCGCTGGAAAGATGTGTCGCTTGATTCGCTGATGACGGACGAAGGCGAAGAGCCGATGCCGGTGACGCAATCCAACGTCACGCCCGACCCAGCCCGCGCGGTAGAGCAATCGGAAATGCTGGCGATGATTCAGCGAATGATTGCCGAGGAACTGACTGAAAAGCAGCGCATCGCCATCGTCGCCGCGCGGATCAACGAAATGCCTATCGAACAAGTCGCGCAGCAGATGGGGATGGAGCGCAATGCGCTCTACAAACTCTTGCACGATGCGCGCGTCCGCTTGAAAAAACGGATGGAGCGCGAGGGACTGACGCCCGAAGAGGTTTTAGCCGCGTTTGGATCGGGGTAAGAAAAGCGCGGGACGCGGCGTCTATTTATAGAAAGCAAAACAAAATGCAAATTCCAATCGACAAACTCAAAACGATGGTTCGCGGCATAGCGCGAACGCAGGAAATCGAATACTCGTGCGACGACGTGTACCAGCTGCTCGACGAATTTACCGAAGCGGTTGCACAAGGGAAAGACGTGGCGAAGCTGATGCCGCTCGTGCAACAGCATATCGAAATGTGTCCCGATTGCCGCGAGGAATTTGAAGCATTACTGCGCGTCGTGCGCGCCACGCACCCGGGAGTCTAATGGAGTCTACCGAACATCCACGCGAACAATCCGCGCCTCAGGTCGGCACACGCGCGCCGCTCTTCGCACTAATCGACGAGAAGAATCAGCCCCACGCTTTAAATGAAAAACGGCGGAGCCAATCTCCGCCGCTTCTTCACGAATGTTCGCGCTAGTCCCGCGCCTTACGCGGAATCGGCGTTCGTCTGCGTACCTAACCTCACTGCGACCATCCCCAGCCCGGCGTACAGCCAGAACAGCGCGACCGAGTGCGGAAACGCTAAATTGAAGAAATAGTGATCGGTCAGACCGCCAATCATCGCGCCGAGCACCGCGCCGGCAGTCCCCAGCGCGATCGGCGCGAGAAATTTATCGCGCGCCAAGCCAGCAAACCATTCCTGCGCCACGCGGTAGAAAAACACGCCCAGCGTGATCAAGAACGCGCTGACGCCGACCAGTCCCATCTCTTCCGCCATCAGCAGATACACGCTCGACACGCCCAGGTACGTATCGATATCCGGCGCACCGCCAAATCCCACCCCAAAAATCGGATAGCGCGAGATCAGCGTCAGCGCATCCTTATATTCGCCGAGCCGCATCTGCGTGGCAAGGTCACTGCCGGCGAATGCGTCGAGAAAATGACCGACGTAATCCTGCGTGAACGGCAGCAGCGCAAATACCGCCACGCCCAGGATCAACAGCGCGATGATGGGACGATACCGCACGGTGGCGATCACGACGAGCGCGAGACCCAGTCCCAGCATCGCGCCGCGCGAAAACGTGAGCACCATGCACACGCCCATCGCCGCGACCATCGCGATGACGAGTGGGCGCGGCAAGAGCGGCTGGTCCGCAAAGATCTGTGGCACCGCCAGCGTGGTCACCAGGATCATCAAGCCGCCCAGCACGTTCGGATCAATCGAGGTCGAGACCGCGCGCATCGGGTTACTGGGATCGTCGTTGATAAAACGCAGGACGCCCGCTCCGCTCGGATATTTAAAGACGCGCAGCGCGGAGAGGATTTGGATCGATAGGTTCTGCGGAATGAAATAGAGGACGATGCCGATCGTCGCGGAGACCGCGCCGGCGACGATCAGCGCGGCAACGAACCGTCCCAGTTGCTCGCGCGTCCGCACGACATTGACGACGACGAAGAAGAGCGCAATCGAGATCAACACTTCGGCGAAATGGCGCAGGACATCTTGCGTGATCGGCGCGTAGGCAAGCCCGGCAATGAACGAAAAGACCGCGAGGACAAGGAAAACGAAAATCGGCAGACCGAGCGGCGTGGCGATAAACTCGCCGCCCTGCCGCAGCGCGCCGCGCACGAGCCACATTCCGAAGAGCGCGAGCAGCGCGAGATCGAGGAACGTGGGATTAAAGCCGATATTGAGCGGCAACGCGCCGAACGGCAGCAGCACCGCCACCGCGATCACGGCGTATAAACCATATTCGATGTTGGATAGCACGACCGCGCCGGCAATCGCGGCGATGACCGCCGCGAAGGCAATCGCCGGCGAGCTAAAGGCGATCACCGCGCCGCCGGCAACCGCGAGCGCGACGCCGAGCGCGAGGACAATCAAAGCGTGCGAGTGATTCTCGGTGAAATGAAGCTCCATTGCTTAAAGAGGCACGAACGCGCTGCTTTCGAGCGCTTTGGTCGCAAACAAAATGCACGCCTGAATGTCTTGCTGTGTTAGCCCTTGGTATTCTTGGAGAATTTCCTCTGGCATCGCGCCGTGCGCGAGCAAGTTCAAAATGTATTCAACGGTCAAGCGCGTTCCCTTGATGACGGGCTTACCAACCATCACGTTAGGATTCAGCACAATTCGTTCAAGCAATTGCTGGTCTGTCATCACTTTCTCCCGCACATATTCAATACCTTCGCCAATTCAAGTTTTGAACGGAAAAATGTGGGGCAAATTTCCAAATTTGCCTTACGTTGGCGAACCTATTGCATATTATAACTGAATTTGTGCATTTGCGCCACACGATTATCAGATTGGTATCTGTACCGATTTCCCCTCGATGATTTGCGCCTGCACTTGGGCAAGCGTGCGTTGCAAGTTTTTCATCTATCGAAAATCTGCTTGGCTTCTGCGAACGTGGGCGTTATCTATGCTTCTTGTTTCCTTGTCGTGACCGTGATTCCGAACACAACCAAGGTCAACGTTATCGCTGAAATTGCTATTCCCACCTTCACTGACCACGGGTCAAAAATGATTTCGATTTGATGCGCGCCCGCGCGCACCGGCACCGCACCCAGCGCATAATCCGCGCGCAGAATCGGCGTCTCAACGCCATCAATGAACGCGCGCCAGCCGGGATAATAGACTTCGCTCAGCACCAGCAGCGTGTCCACCGGCGCATTCACCGAAAGGACGATGCGTTCCGGCTCACGTGCGGTGAAGACGACCTCGCCTGTTCCTCCCTGGACAGGGAAGGGCAGACTGTCCGCCACATACGCCACCGCGCCCGGATCGAACGAAGCGCTCTTCATTGCATTCAGCGCAGTCTGGTCGTTCGCCGTCTGCGCCGCGCCAACCAGCCACGCGCGCGGCAGTGTGTTCTTCAGGCGCAGCAAGCGCGTGCTACCTTCTGCCAGTACCTCATCCGCGTTCGCAACGCCGGCATGATCGGCGATCACGTAGCGCACGTTCAGGAGCGACCAAAGCGTCTGCTTCGGCAGCGCGTCCAACAGCGTCTCGTACCGCGCGACGCGCAGCGGGCTGATACCGCCAATCTCTTCGAGCCGGTACGCAATGCCGAAATGCCCCGGCTCCTTGTCTTCGTCTGCGACGCGGAAGACGGCGTGATCGTTTTGAATCGCCTGAATGATGGGCGTCACCGGATAGCGCGGCGTCAGCGCGGCGTTGTAAGCGGGATTGTTGACGGTGAATAAATCGAACGCGATGAACATTACCGCTAACGCCGCAAACGTTCGAACGTTCCAACGTTTGAACGTGCCCACCCGCCACGCCACCAGCGCTGTCGCCAGGACGAATAACAACACCATCAACCCGGCGCGGTCGGCGAGGAACGCGAGCCGTCCCGACGCGTGCTGCGCGCCGGCGATGTAGAGCGCGAACATCATCATCACGCTGATCGTGACGCCTGCCGGCAAGAGCGCCCACGCACGCCGCGCGCGCTGGACATCCAACGTCGGCTGCAACAGATCGTGAAAGCCGTAGCCCGCGAGAATCGCCAGCGCGAAGCTGACGATGAACGCGAGTCGTTCCTGGTCGCGGAACAGCGCAAAGCCGGGTGCAAGGAGATACAGCACCGCGTAGGCGAACGCGTACGCGCCAAACGCGACGAGAAGCGAGCCAAGCGCGAACAGCGCCCAGAACGCCTTCTCGCGCGTGCGATTCACAAGCAGCGCGAACAACGCGAGCCAGAGCGGCAGCACGCCGACGTACAGCGGCGACTGGAACGCGCTGGTAAAACCGGGCAGGATCATTTGCAGCGGGTCGATGTTCGGAAAACCGCTCGACGCTTCCGTCCAACTGATCGCGGTGCGCGTCGAAACGGTGAGATACTCGAGCGTTGGCAGCCACTGCGCGGCGGCGATGCCGGCGGCAATGACAAGTGAAAAAACAAAAGGCAAAAGTGACAAAACAAAATGCTTCGCCCCTCGCCTCTCGTCTCTTGCCACCCGCCACGCGAAATAAATCGCGCTCGCGTAGACGACGAATAAAAATGTCTGCGGATGTCCCGCCAGCGCGGCGATGCCCAGCACAACGCCGGCGGCGAGGTAGAAAATTGGGACGCGGATCGCCGCGGATGAGCGCGGATTATTTTCCTTATCCGCGCTCGTCCGCGTTTGTTCGCGTCCAATGCCATCCTCGACCGCGAAATCCAGCAACAACAGAATCAACGGCAACCAGGTCGCGGTTTCCAGGATCGCGAGTTGCAGCGGCGGATACGACGTGAGGTAGCCGCCGAACGTGAACGTGACCGCGCTGACGAGCGCGGCGACGCGCGAGCCGATCAGGCGCCGCGCGAACAGGTACATGAATACGCCGGCGAGGATAAAATGGAAGATCGCTTCGAGTTCCAAGTCACGCAGCGTAAAATTCGCGCCGCGCGCCGCGACGACGGCGAGCGTCCAGATCAAACTGACCGGATAGAAGACCGCGCTCTGCACATCGGCGAGGAATGGATGTCCGCTGTTGAAATTTTCCGACCAGAGCGGCAGCCGTCCCTGCGCGAACGCGCGCGCTTCGTACATGCGGAACGCCCAGAACTGATCGGTAAAATCGCCCGGAGGAAAAGCGGCGCGGTCTTCCACGCGCGGCGTGATGATGCGCCAGAAGAACAAGAGCACCAGCCCGGCGATGAGCGCGAGCGCGGCAACGTCTTGGAGTTTGGACGTTGGATGTTGGGAACTGGAGTTCGATGATCCGGTCATTGAGTGATGGTCACTTGAGTCAGCGACACATTCGCCGCGACGCCGTCCATGCCGGCGACGAGCGAGTACGTGCCTGGCGTGGCGTCCGCTTTCAGTTCGTGCGCGTCGACAACCAGATCGCCGGCGCGCCACTGACTCGTTGGATACGTGCCGTCCGCCGGCGCGCTCTCCTGCCGCGCGACGATGCGTCCGTTCGCATCGACCAACTGAACAAACACGCTGAAATCTCTATCGATGGGCTGCGCCACGCGCCAGTACAACACAACGGGCAGCGTCGCGCCGCGCGGCGCGCGCAGT
>DAIDTM010000386.1 GCA_027457205.1 Anaerolineae bacterium
GATCGCGCAGTACGGCGTGGCGACGAATTATACCGGCGTGACGCATCCGTCCGAGCCGAATTATTTCGCGCTGTTCAGCGGATCGACGCAAGGCGCGACCGGCGACGGCGTCTACAATCTCCCCGGCAAGAACCTCGCCGATCAGTTGGAGGCGAAGGGCAAGACCTGGCGAGTCTTCGCGCAAAATGATCCGCTGAATTGTTTTACCGGCGAGGTCGGAGTGAATGGCGCGGATGGAGTTGGCTTTTACGCGCGCAAACACAACCCGGCGATCAGCTTCACCAACATCAGCAGCGCGCCGGCGCGCTGCGCCAACATCACCGATTTCACGCATTTCGATCCCGCCGCCGCGGATTATTCGCTGATCGTTCCCAATCTGTGCAACGACATGCACGATTGCTCAGTGGCGACAGGCGACAAGTTCCTGCGGGGTTTTGTTCCCAAGATTTTGGCTAGCCCCGCGTGGCAGACCGGTGGCGTGCTGTTCATCACCTGGGACGAAGGCACGACGAATCTGGGCGGCGGTGGACGCGTTCCGCTGCTCGTCATCTCAAGCCGCGTGCCCAAGGGATTTCAGTCGGCGGTCGCGCATAATCATTACTCGCTCGTTCGGACGATCGAAGACGCGTGGGGGCTGAGCTGTCTGAACGAAGCGTGCCAGGCGAACAATCTCGGCGAGTTCTTCCGTTAAGTCTTCCGCGTTCTATTTCTCGAGGAGTGGAATCTGAAAACAATCGTCAAGCTCATCCTCGCGCTCGGCGTCCTGGGGCTGCCGGGCTGCGCCGGCGCGCTCGCGCCAGCACCTGCCGTCTCGCTCCCATCGACGACGCGAATACTGCCGTCCGTCGCGCCAACCGCGCGTGCGACTGCCGCGCCGTTGACGGGGCAGCTGGTCTTTGCCGCGCAGCGCGAGGGCAATTGGAATCTCTACGCTGCCAGTCCGCAGGGCGGTGACTGGCTGCCGCTGACGAATGATGGAACGTCGCGCGCGCCGGCGGTCTCGCGTGATGGCGCGCGCATCGCGTTTGAATCGCATCGCGACGGCAACTGGGAAATCTACGCGATGGCAGTGGATGGATCGGGCGTTACGCGCCTCACACGCGATCCCGCGTTCGACGGCGAACCGAGCTGGTCGCCGGACGGCAAACAAATCGCGTTCGCGTCCACGCGTCACATCGACTTGGACATCTGGGTGATGAACGCCGACGGCACCAACCCGCGCGACCTCACCGACAAATCGCCGGCGTCGGATTTTGCGCCGGCGTGGGCGCCGGATGGGCAGTGGATCGCTTTCACGAGTTGGCGCACCGGCACGGCGCAGATTTTTATCGTATCGCCGGACGGCGCACAGACGATCAACCTCAGCCAGAACAAATTCGACGATCAATCGCCGGCGTGGTCGCCGGACGGCAAGCAGATCGCGTTTGTGTCCGACCGCGACGGGCAGCGCGCGATTTACGTCGCCGATTTTTCGACGGCGGGTTTGCAGAACGCGCGGCGCATCACCTATTCCGGCTGGGATGACCGCCCGACCTGGTCGCCGGATGGCAAGTCCATCGCGTTCGTTTCGCCGCGACCCACGCGCCAGCCGGTGTACATCGTTTCGGCGAATGGCGGCATTCCGCGTCCGCTGGGCGATGGAGCGATGCAGATTCAATCGGTCGCGTGGTCTGCGCTCGCGCCGGTCGCATCGAACCCGGCTCCCGTATCGCCATCCAAGGCGCTCAACACTTTTGCTCCTCCGCCGCCGGTGGCATCGGCTGCGCTCATTCCATTGAAAGACGTGTACCTCGCGCCCAGTTACGGCGAGATGAGCAATCAAGTCGCCGGGTCGTTTGAGGCGCTGCGCGCGCGGGTGAAGCAAGAAGCTGGCTGGGATTTTCTCGGCACGCTGTCCGATATGACGCGGCAGCTGGTGACCGGGCAATGCGGCGATGGATGCGACATACTGAGCTGGCACAAGAGCGGGCGCGCGGTGGACACGCGGCTGACGGTGGACCAGGGCGGCGTGTCGATGATGGAGATCGTGCGCCAAGACCAGTTGGGCGAAACGTACTGGCGGATTTATCTGCGCGCGGCGGTGCAGGATGGCACGCTGGGCAAGCCGCTGACGGAGCCGCCGTGGGATTGGACGCAGCAGGCGCGGTGGCAACTCGCGCCGAATCAAGGCGGCGTCAAGAAACCGATCCCGGTCGGCTACTATGTGGATTTCACGGAACTCGCGCAGGAGTACGGCTGGCAGCGCATCTCGTCGTACAACGATCCGACGTTGAGTTGGAAGACGAATGCCAGTGGAATGGAATTCTGGCATTACCAGAAAACCGATGGCTTGGTCTGGTACACCGCGCTGCGCGAGTTATATTCTG
>DAIDTM010000387.1 GCA_027457205.1 Anaerolineae bacterium
CGTCGCATCTTGATTCGCATTGCTGTAGATGATCTTGCAGGTCGGGCAGAGCGCCTGGAACTTGGCTTCAAAGTCCGGCCGGTCTGCCGTTTCGTAGCGCGTCGTCTTCGTTTCCGGCAACAACAACGCTATCGTGCCAGCGGCGGCGGCTGGTGCCGAAGTCGGTGCTGGCGCCGTTGTCGGTGCGGGCGCAGTCGTCGGCGCTGCCGGCGCGGCGGTCGGCGGCGCGGGGGTTGGTGCTGGCGCTGGCGCGGGTGCACAAGCCGCCAATGCAACTAGGGCAATTACGGCGAGACTCGCCAAAACGAGCCATCGCTTGTTGCGAGACATTTTTCTCCTCCTGTGTGGTTAAACCATTTTGGTCGATGCTTCCGAGACAGCCAAATGTAATTTGTCCCGCGAAGCGCTTGTCAGCCCTGCTGACGAACATATCAATTTCCGGATACCACCTCCTTTCGATTCATGCGGCGGTGAGGATGTTGAAAAATCTAACGGGGAGTTTCAAGGGAAGGGGTAACGCAGAATCTCGTCCAACACGATCGCCGCTGCGCCGACGATGCACGCCTCCGAGCTATACGCCGAAATCGCGATCTGCAGAGTTTCGCGCGGCTGCCCCAAAGCATTCTCGCGCACCGTGGTCTCGATCACCGGGATCAGTATCTTGCTGGCGCGGGCAAGCGCGCCGCCCAAGACGATCAACTCGGGATTGAAAATGTTCACCAGGTTGGCGATTCCAATCCCCAGCCAGCGCGCAACATCCTGCAACGCATCCAACGCGATAGCATCGTCGGCTTGCGCGGCTTGAATCACCTGATCGAATGTGATGTTGTTCAGATCGTCCTTTGCCAGGTCGCGAATCAAACTCGCGGTGCCGTTCCGCAGCATCGTCTGAATATTTCGCGCGACGACGCGCGGGCTGACGAAAGACTCCCAGCAGCCGCGCCGACCGCATCCGCATTCAGCGCCGTTCGGATCGAGCATCATGTGTCCGATCTCGCCGGCGTAGCCATTCTTGCCGCGAAACAATTTGCCGCCCAGCACGATGCCGCCGCCCAAGCCAACATCGGCGCTGAGATAGACAAAGTCCGCCACCCCGCGCGCCACGCCAAAATAATACTCGCCAAGCGCGGCGGCGTTCGCGTCGTTCTCCACGAAGACCGGCATGTCGAAGCGTTTCATCAGCATCTGACGCACCGGGACGTGCATCCACTTGAGGTTGGGAGCAAAGACGAGTTCGCCTTCCAGTACGTCGACCAGACCGGGCACGCCGACTCCGATGCCCAATGGACGCGAGCCGGTTTTCTTCGCTTGCCTCATTGCATCCTGGATGAGATCGCCGGCGCGTTCGATAAACGCCGGCTGCCCAATCTGCGGATCGATGGCGACGCGCTTGCGCCAGATCGGCTGAGCGGCAAAGTCTGCCAGCATAATCGAAACAAAATCCACCCCAATCTCGACGCCAATCGCGCACGCGCCATCCGGGCTGAGTTCAAGCAGCATGCCGGGGCGTCCCAGCCGATCCTTTTGAAACTCGATTTCTCGGACGAAGCCGTCGTGAATGAGGTGACTGACAATACTGGAGACCGTGCTGCGATTCAGCCGGGTTTTAGTCGAGATTTCAGCGCGGGAGAGAGGCGCATTCAGTCGCAGGCAATCCAAAATGATAGCGGTATTGAGTCGTCGCACCAGGGCTTGGTCGCCAGTCTTGCGACCATTTGTCGACTTGTCCATCGTTTTTGTTTGGCTATGCAACAAACTAACGGAAGTATCGCGCAGGTTTTTTAGTTTGTCAATAGCCGAACTAAAGTCCGCGCCAGCCGTAGTTTTTCAAATCGATCCTGCCGGCGCGATCGAACCGGATGCCTTCTGCCTTCAGCCGCGCGCGTTGCTCGTGATAGCCGGTGGACGGACGCAGACTGATCTCGCCGCGCGCGTTGACGACGCGATGCCACGGCGCGTCGGCGGGGCACACGCGCATCGCCCAGCCGACGGTGCGCGCTGCGCCTGGCGCGCCCAGCGCGCGGGCGATTTGTCCGTAGGTAACGACGCGCCCGCGCGGGACGCACCGCACGACCGCATAAACGCGTGCGAAGAACAAGCGGCGAGAGGATTGCTGCATTATCGTCTCTTTCGACATCCAACCTCCCGCAGGTTGCGCCTGCGGGAGGTTAAGCGGTCACCTTTCGGCGGCGATTATATCGCGCGCCCGGCGCGGCGTCAATGTGCGCGCGCGTCGAATCCAAATTGCCGGAACTCGCCGGCGCGCATATAATCGAAAGGCGGACACGACCGCGTTGGGCTATTTGCCGGAGAATGGAATCGATGCGAGACTCTATCCACACGCAATTGCCCCGGATCATCAACAGCGCCGCCCCGATCCGGATATGCGATAACGGCGGCTGGACCGACACCTGGTTTGCCGACTATGGCAAGATTTTCAACATCGGCGTTTATCCGTACGCCGAAGTCCAGGTCGAGGTCTTTCCGCGCGACGGGCGCGCCGAGCAAATTGCGATCTATGCGGAGAACTATGGCGAACATTTCGTCGCGCATCCTGAAGAGCACGTTTGGGCGCGCCACCCATTGCTTGAAGCCGCGATCGAGCGCATGAACGTTCCCAAAGACATCGCCGTCCAGGTGACGATATTCTCGCAAGCCCCCGCCGGGGCATCGACCGGTACGTCCGCCGCGGTGACGGTCGCGCTCATCGGCGCGCTGGACCAACTGACGCCGGGACGACTCGCGCCGCATCAAGTCGCTTACACCGCGCACTCCGTCGAGGTGGATATGCTCAAGCGGCAGAGCGGCATTCAAGACCAACTCTGTTCCGCGTTCGGCGGCATCAATTTTATCGAGATGCAGAAATACCCGCACGCCTCGGTCTCGCAAATTGAAATTCCTAATCCGATTTGGTGGGAATTGGAGCGACGGTTGGTTTTGATCTATCTGGGAAATTCGCACGATTCGTCGCAGGTTCACGAAATGGTCATCCGGCAACTGGAGAACGCCGGACCCACCTGCAAGCAGCTCGACGACTTGCGCGTGACGGCGGACAAGTCCAGAGATGCGGTCTACGCCGGGGATTTTGCCGCGCTCGGCCGCGCGATGATCGAAAATACGGAAGCGCAAGGACGCTTGCATCCCGCGCTAATCAGTCGTGGCGCGCAGCGCGTGATCGCCATTGCCAAAGAGCACGGTGCATTAGGATGGAAGGTGAACGGGGCGGGAGGCGAAGGCGGGTCCATTACGATCCTGGGGAGCGCGTTATCGCATCAGAAACGCGCGATGATTCGGGAAATCGAGGCGGAGAATTCGCTGTGCCGGAGCATTCCCATCTACCTCAGCCGTCACGGGCTGCGCGTGTGGGAAGAAGAGCACCGCTAGCGCGAGGTCATTCGCTCTGCTGTTGAGCGAACGCCAGCGCGCCAAGCACTCCAGCGCGCTTGCCTAAACTCGGCGCGACGATGTAGCCCGCGATGTCTTGTAGGATTTCTGACGCGCGCACATAACCGTGCAAGAGGTCCTGCGTCTGTTGTTGCACCAGCGGCAGCAGTCGTGGTTGGTCCATCACGCCGCCGCCGAGAATGATGCGCTGCGGCGAGAGCGTGCAAATCAAGTTTGCCAGCGCGAGCGCAAGATATCGCGCTTCTAAATTCCACGCCGGATGATCCTTCGGCAAATGCTCCGCTTTTTGTCCCCAGCGCAATTCGATGGCAGGGCCGGCAGCCAAACCCTCCCAACAATCGCCGTGGTACGGGCAAAAGCCGGAGTACGGATCGACATTCCAATCGTGCGGGAGGCGGATATGTCCCATTTCGGGATGAATCAAACCGTGCATCAACTTGCCGTTCACGAGTCCGCCGCCGCCGATGCCCGTGCCAATCGTCAGATAAATGAAATTGTCCAACCCTTGCGCCGCACCCCAGCGATGCTCGCCCAACCCGGCGACGTTGACATCGGTATCGAAACCGACTGGCACGCCGAGCGCGCGCTGGATCGTGCCGGCGAAATCCGTGTGCCCCCAACCCGGCTTGGGCGTTGTGGTGATATAGCCGAACGTGGGTGACGCGGGATTGGGGTCTACCGGACCAAAGGAACCGATGCCAATGGCGGCGAGACAATCTTGCTGCGATTGTTCGCGGAAAAATTCAATCGCGCGACGCAGCGTCTCTGCCGGCGTCGTCGTCGCAATGCGAACCATCGCCCGCATGTCGTCGGGACCCGTGCCTACCGCGCAAACAAATTTCGTGCCGCCTGCTTCGATGCCGCCATAAAGAGTGCTCATCCAACGCCTCAAGGAACTAGGTCTTCGCCACGATCACTTCGATCCCCAACTTGCTCAATTCCAGCCGAACGCTTGCCGGCAGCGCATTATCGGTAACTAGCTTGTTGACCACCGTCGCCGGCGCGATTTGCATGACTGACTCTTGCCCGAACTTGGTGTGATCGGCAAGAAGAATGACTTCGCGCGCGGCGCGCATCATCGCCTGTTTGACCGCGACTTCAGCGACATTGGTGTGGGACAAGCCAAAGCCCAGCGTGATGCCCGTGACGGCGAGAAACAGTTTGTCCGCGCGCAATTCGCGCAGCGCCACTTCCGCCGTTGGTCCAATCAGCGACGCACTGGCGCGGCGCAGCGAGCCGCCGGTAGAAATCAGCGTGATCGAAGGTTGGTTCCGCAACGCGTCAAAGACCGGAATCGAATTGGTGATGACCGTGATGTTTTCGCGCTTCGTCAACTCTTCCGCGAGGTACGTGGTGATCTCGCTGCCGTCGATCATAATCACATCGTCGGGCTGGACCAGCTCCGCCGCGGTTTGCGCGATGGCACGCTGCCGCCGCGCGATGTCGTCCCGAATCGCTTGCGCCGCGTCAGCCACCTCAAACTCGATGCCGAGCGAACTCGCATACGCGCCCATAAAAACCGCCAGGTTTTTGTACCACTCGTGTTCGCTGAACGGCACGACAAATCCGATCCGTTGAGGCAGCACGCCGCTTTTGCGTTTCGTTTTTTGGATTTCCAGGGGAACGGCGAGCTGAGCATCGACCATGTCCCACCGGATCTCCCAGTTTCCATCGCGCTTGGCGTAGAATTGCGGCAACGTTTCGGGGGTCAAAATCGCGTGCGGTGTGACAAGATTCTGTGGCAGCGTCTTGCCGTTGAATGCGTCGATCGCCGCTTCCACGCAAACCGGTCCGACGATTTCTGGGAACATCGCCAACCCGGCTTGGCAGAGTCCGTCCATCATCGCATTCTTCAGCGTGTCGCCTTCGAGACCGAACGTCAGCATTAGCAATTTGTCCGAGCAGATACCCAAATCCTGGCTCGCGCGGATCGCGCCCCACGCGGTCGAGTCATTGATGGCAAAGATCACGTTGATGTCGGGATGGACGTTCAACGCGTCTGTGGTCAACTGATAGGCGGTTGCGTAACGTGACTGCGCGTTGATGGAAAGCACAACTTGGGTCGCCGGCGCGACTTGTCTCAATCCGTCGATTACGCCCTGACTGCGCGCGGCGGTATTGCTCAGTCCAAACGTCAGGTCTAGCACATTCGCTTGCCCGGCGAAATGTTCCTGGACGTATGTACCTGCCCATTTCCCGAGCGCCAGCGCGGCTTGGTAATTGTCGACCGCGACGACTGCTTTCGTGCCGTTGATAATGGTAGATTCGGCGATAACCGGAATATTCTTTTTATCGGCTCGGTCGGTCACCAGGCGATCGGATTGCGGATCGACCGAAGTCAGGATCAATACGTCGGAGTGATCGATCAGAGAGCTTTCGGTCGGCGAAACGATGCCGCGGACTTGAGCCGTATCAGCCACGGAGGCTGCGCGGATCGATATTCCACCGCCGTACGTTTTCTTGATCCGCTTGTCCTCGTCAAGCCGTTGCAGGTCACGGCGAATCGTCACCTCTGAAACGTCCGTCAATTTGCTCAGCTCTTTTACTGAAAGGAATCCGTGTTCATCAATCAGGGCAACAATGCGATCCAGTCGGTTGTCAGAAACCATTGCTTCCTCTTCACAGTTTCAGCGCGGCTTGCATCCGAAACATAAGATCAAAGTCGAAATACAAACATATCCGAATCACATTATACAGCAATCTGATGCGAAAAGTCAATCATTTTTCAAATACAATTTACTTATTAGGTCAAAATAGTATTGACAAAACGAAAATTGTGTGCTAGTATGGTCACGCATTGCAACAAGACGACCGACTTCGGAAGTTCTTAGAATCATAATTTGCCAAGTGACGGGGCTTGGCGAAACAAGAAATTTTCTTGGTGACGAATGCCTTTCTCGGATTTGACGGGGGAGGCATTTTTGATTTCGGAGATATTGAACGATCCCACCATTTTATCGACGTGATGAAAACGAATGGAGGTGAAGAACAAAGCCAAGTGATTCATTCTTTTTCCAAATTGAAACAGACAGCCGACAATCTTCAGAACGTCCTTCGAAGGAGAAGAAGAACAATGAAAACCAAAGCATTACTGATCCTCGCCGCTGTCGTGGCGATGAGTCTCATCGTCGTCGCGTGCGCCCCGGCACCCGCATCGCCCACCGCGGCGCCGGCTCAGTCCACTGCCGCGCCAGCACAACCGACCACGGCGGCGGCTCAACCGACTGCCGCGCCAGCCGCCGCCGGCGCAAAAAAGTACAAGATCGGTTTCCTGGCTGGCACGACCGATCCGTTCTATTTCACGATGCAGCGCGGCGCGATGCAAGCTGCCGCCGACTTGGGCGTTGACTTGGTCGTCCAAGTACCCAAGAACTGGAACGTCACCGACCAGACGCCTATGCTCGACGCGATGGTCGCGCGCGGCGATCTGAACTTTCTCTTCACCGCCCCCGTTGACGCGCAGGCGATGATCGCGCCGCTGAAGAAAGCCAGCGACGCCGGCTTGCCCATCATCACGGTCGATACTTACATTGGCGATGGCAACTACGCCACCGGACCGGTCACGTTCCCGCTTTCTTTCATCGCCTCGGACAATGAGCTGGGTGGCGAGATCGCCTGTAGCGCCCTGGCTGATGCAATCGGCAAGAAAGGCAAAATCTACATCCAGAACGTCAAGCCCGGCATCAGCAGCACTGACGCGCGCGAAGCCGGCTGCAAGGCAGTCATCAAAAACAAATACCCCGATGTGACCATCGCCGCGGTGGATTACAACAACGACGATGCGTCGCAGGCGCAGGCGCAAACCCAAGCGATGCTGCAAAAGACGCCGGATTTGGCGGGCATCTTTGGCACCAACGTGTTCAGCGCGCAAGGCGCAGGCACCGTCGTCAAGAACCAGGGTCTGAGCGGCAAGGTCAAAGTCGTCGCGTTTGACGCCACCGCCGATGCAATCAGTATGTTGAAAGGCGGCACGGTTGACCTTGTTATCGCACAGAAACCATCCGATATGGGTTATCTGGCGGTGGAAATGGCAGTCGCCTATCTGGACGGTGCGACCAGCGTTCCCAAGCACATTCCGACCGGTTATCAGGTCATCACCCGCGACAACATGAACGATCCGAAGGTTCAGCAGTTCTTCTACACCGCGGACGTCGGCACGCCTGCGAAAAAGACGGCTGGCGTCAAGATCGGTTTCCTGGCTGGCACGACCGATCCGTTCTACACCACAATGCAGCGCGGCGCGCAAACCGCCGCCGATCGCTTTGGCAACAATCTGGTCGTGCAGATTCCGAAGAACTGGAACGTCACCGACCAGACGCCCATGCTCGACGCGATGGTCGCGCGAGGCGATTTGAAATTCCTCTTCAGCGCACCCGTCGACGCGCAGGCGATGATCGCGCCATTCAAAAAAGCCAGTGACGCCGGCATCCCGCTGCTCACAGTGGATACCTACATCGGCGATGGCGATTACGTGAATGGTCCTGTCAAGTTCCCGATCTCCTTCATCGCTTCGGACAATGAGCTGGGCGGCGAAATCGCCTGCGCGGCTCTCGCTGACTCAATGGGCAAGAAGGGCAAGATCTACATCCAGAACGTCAAGCCCGGCATCAGCAGCACCGACGCGCGCGAAGCCGGCTGCAAGGCGGTCATCAAGAATAAATATCCGGACGTGACGATCGTCGCCGTAGACTACAACCAAGACGATGCGTCGCAGGCGCAGGCGCAGACGCAAGCAATGCTGCAAAAGACGCCCGACCTCGGCGGCATCTTTGGCACCAACGTCTTCAGCGCGCAGGGCGCGGGCGCGGTCGTCAAGAACCAGGGTCTGAGCGGCAAGGTCAAAGTCGTCGCGTTTGACGCGACCGCCGATGCGATCAGCATGTTGAAGGGCGGCACCGCCGATCTCGTCATCGCGCAAAAACCCGCCGATATGGGCTACTTTGCGGTTGAGATGGCGAACGCGTACCTCAACGGAGTCACGAGCGTTCCGTCGCACATCCCAACGGGTTACGCCGTCATCACCCGCGACAACATGAACGATCCCAACATCTCCAAGTTCTTCTACAAGTAGCGTCGATCTTACGATCGCGCCGTAGGGGGAAGGTCAGGGAGGCGTCCGCCTCCCTGACCTTTGAACCGCACGACCTGTAGATTCCATCTTCAATTTCAGAATTTTCATCGAACCGGGTATAATGAGTGTAGATGGTTCGCGCGCGGGTCGAATCATTGGGCAGGTCTAATTCTGGACGCGGAGGTCCGCATGACCGTAGCAACTAAAGATATGACGCCATCTGGAAAAGAGACCGGAGCGGCTCAAAAGTTGAAAAACCGCGCGGAAACGCTGGCGACGCTTCGCAAGATTTACCCGTGGGCATTCCTCATTGCGATGTTGGCTTTCTTCGCCATTTCCTCTCAAGCAGTGAACAACGTCAATTTTCTGACGCCCCGCGCGATGCAAGGCATTGCGTTATACGCCACGCAAATCCTGCTCATCGGATTGGCGGAGACGCTGATTATCATCGCTGCCGGCATCGACTTGTCGGTTGGTTGGACATTGGGTTTTTCGTCCATTATTGGCGCTGACATTATGAAATATCTTTACGCCGCCGGCGCGTCGCCGGTTGAGACCGTTGGACTGGGCGTGCTGGGCGGGATCACCGTGGCGGTCTTCCCCGGCTTGTTGAACGGCATTTTGATTTCAAGGTGGAACGTACCGTCGTTTATCAGCACTCTGGCGGTCGGTTTTATTGTCGAAGGGGTGGCGCTGCTGCGGAGCCATGGTATTCCGATTGCTGACCAACCTCCGTATCTGGGAGACTTGGGCAATGGTTCCATTATCAACTGGTCGCCCGGCAATTGGTTCACCTGGTTCCAAGTTCCCGCCTCGGCGACATCGGCTCAACTGCAAGCCAATATTCCGCTGATGCCGAACGTCGTACTGGTGACTATTATTGTGACTGTGATTTGCTGGTTCGTTCTGGCTAAAACACAGTTTGGTCAACACTTGTATGCCATTGGCGGTAACTTTGAAGCCGCCAAGCGCGCCGGTATTCCGGTGCAGCGGACGCTCATCAAAGTTTATATTCTCGCTTCGGTATTGGCAGGCATCGCCGGCGTGCTCTGGCAGGCGCGCTTCACCAGCGGCGCGTACAACGGCGGCGAAGTGACGACGCTGACTTCGGTCGCCGCCGTTGTAATCGGCGGGGCGAGTCTCTTTGGAGGCGAGGGCACGATTGTGGGGACTGTCGTCGGCGCATTGGTGATCGCCACCATCCAGTACGGTCTGGTCGTGTTGGGCGTGGAATCATTCTATCAGTACGTCGTCGTCGGCGTCGTATTGATTCTCGCCGTCATCGTCGATCTGCTCGGTCGCAGTTTGAGCAAGTGAGAGGAACCCAGTCATGACAACCCTGTTAAAAGCAATCGGTCTCACCAAGCGATTTGGCGGCTTGACGGCGGTCGAAAACGTCAGCGTCGACGTGAACCTGGGCGAAGTGGTCGGCTTGGTGGGCGACAATGGCGCGGGCAAGTCCACGCTGATCAAGATGATCTCCGGCGTCTATCCGCCGGATGAGGGCGAGCTTATTTTCGATGGCAAACCGGTGAGCTTGAGCGGACCGCGCGAAGCGCGCGATATGGGCATCGAAACGATCTATCAGGATTTGGCGTTGGCGGAGAATTTGGATGTTGGTTCCAATATCTTTCTCGGACGCGAACTCAAAAACCGTTATTTGGGCGGACTGGTCAACACATTGAATCGCAACAAGATGCGCGAAGAGTCGGCGCGCGTCCTCGACCGGCTGGACATTCACATCCCTTCATTGGCGCAGCAGATTCGCAACCTCTCCGGCGGTCAACGACAGACCGTGGCGGTCGCGCGCACGATCTACTGGAATGCCAAGTTGGTGATTATGGACGAGCCGACGGCGGCGCTCGGCGTCACCGAGCAGCGCAAAGTCCTGACGCTCGTGCGGACGCTGTGCGAGCAGGGCGTGCCGGTCATTATCATCAGTCACAATATGCAAGACGTATTCGCCGTCGCCGACCGCATCGTGGTGATGCGGCGCGGCAAAAAGGTGGGCGAGTTGATCGCCGCCAAGACGACGCCGGACGAAGTGGTCAGTTTAATGGTAGGTGCGGAAGCCGTGCACGAAATGGGTGTGATTCCCAAAGCGTTGAACGGCGCTGCCGGGTCCGTTTGAGCGCGAGAAATCTCCTCCTGCGCGAACAAGCCCCGTCAGTCTCGACGGGGCTTGTTCATGTCAAACCGGGTGCATCTACTCCGCCAGCATCTGCTCCAGCACGCGCTGATGCACTGCATACGGCGCCGCCCCGTACAGCACGTACCGCACCAGTTTGATTTCGGAATGCGCGCTGAGGTAATCAAGGATTGTGCGAAAAGCGATGCGCGCCGCGTCCTCCGTCGGATAGCCGTAGACGCCGGTGGAAATCGCGGGGAACGCAATCGACGCGCAGTGGTTTTGTGATGCGAGTTCGAGACAGGTGCGGTACGCGCTCGCCAGCAGCGCCGGTTCGTTGTGTTCTCCATCGCGGTACACCGGACCGACCGTGTGAATGACGTGCCGCGCTTTTAGATTGTAGCCGTGCGTGATCTTGGCGCCGCCGGTGGCGCACCCGCCGAGCGTGCGGCATTCTGCCAGAAGACGCGGACCGGCGGCGCGGTGAATCGCGCCGTCCACGCCTCCGCCGCCGAGCAATGACGAGTTCGCCGCGTTCACGATCGCGTCCACATCCTGCTTCGTAATGTCGCCTTCGACCAGTTCCAGCACTGCATCGCCGATGTGAGTTTTCATCGTGTGTCCTGCTCCGAACGAGGGTCGGCGCGCGGATTCTGCGCGTATTTCTTTTCGATAGCTTGCACCTGCTCCACGCACTGTACATCTATCGGATCGGTGCCGAGCGGCGTCGCGAACCACGCGTCGAGAATTTCCTTGGCAACAACCTCGGACGTGGCGCGCAAACTCAGACACAGCACATTCGCGCGATTCCACAGCCGCGCGCCTTTCGCGGTCTCCGCATCGCCACAGAGCGCGGCGCGAATGCCGGGCACTTTGTTCGCGGCAATCGAAACGCCGGTGCCCGTCCAGCAGAACAGGATGCCTTCGTCCGCCGCGCCGCGCGCGACGCGTTCCGCAACCTGCTGCGCGACCTGGGACCATAAAGTATTGTCATCGCGCAGCGGACCGAATAATTCCACAATGTGTCCGCGTTTCTTCAGATCGTCGATCACCCGATCGGTCAGATGTGTGCGCTCGTCCGAGCCAATCGCAAGTTTCATCGCATGCCTTTCTTGACGAGCATTTTACTCTCAAACGCGTGAAACGCAAGACGCGCTCCGTATTGCTGTATCGCGCTTGACACACCGCCGCGCGCGTGCTACACTCTTGCTGTGACTGACCTCCAAGTCGCGCGGCGCAAACTCAATACCGATTCGCTCGCCTTCGTCATTGTCAAGGACGGCGTCGTCCTGCGTTTCGGCACGCGTGAAGGCGTCGGCGAATTGATTCAAGCGGCGGACGCGCTGGGCGATGCGGCGCGCGGCGCCGCGCTCGCCGACAAAATCGCCGGCAAAGCCGTAGCGATGATCGCGCGCGCTGCGCGGATTCGCGCCGTTTACTCGCCGCTCGTTAGTCAAGCCGCGCGCGACACGCTTGCGATCGATCACATCGCGCTGGAGTACGATCGCCTCGTTCCACTCATCCTCAACAAACGCAACGACGGACCCTGCCCGATGGAACGGCTCACTTTCCCCATCGACGACCCGCGCCAAGCCGTGAACGCACTGCGCGATTTTGTTCATGCGCGCGCCCAAACCGCGTAACGCAGACGCCGCGCGCGGGTTATGAATTGTACAGCAACCTCGCAAACCGGGAGACGACTTGATCACGACTCTTCTGCAATACCTCGCCGGCGCGCTGATCGGCTATAGCTTCGGCGCGTTCCCCACCGGCTATTTCGTCGGACGGCTCTGGAACGTCGATGTGCGCAAGCACGGCAGCGGGCGCACCGGCGGCACGAATGTTTTGCGTACCGCGGGCTGGGGCGCGTTCGCGCTGACCGCCTTCGGCGATCTAGGCAAGGGAATTGTCGCAGTGCTGCTGGTGCGGTGGCTCTTTCCGACGCTGCACGGCGCGCACGCGCTTGCGGTGCTGGGCGTTCTCATCGGTCACAATTGGTCGCTGTGGATCGCACTGCTGGCGGTGCCCGACTCACGCGTCCGGTACGCGCCGCCGCCGCTGGGATGGATTCAGCGTATCGCGCAACAGGGACGCGGCGGCGCGGGCGTCGCCGTGACGGTTGGCGCGGTCGCCGCGCTCTTTCCGCCGGTCCTTATCCTTGCGCCTATCCCGCTGGCGGTGCTGCTGATTTGGCGGTACGCTTCCCTGGGTTCGATGACCATCGCGGTTTTGTTCCCGATGGAGATGCTCTATTTTTGCGCGAATGGGTACGCGCCGTGGAGTTATTTTCTGCTTGCCGTGATCGTCTGCATTATCATTATCCTCGTCCACATTCCCAACATCCGGCGCCTGCGCGCGGGTACGGAGCGGCATTTTGGCGAACGATTGGGACGTAAGCCGCGTGATGCGTCGGCACCGGGGACGTGACTGTCGCGCGCCGTCGCAAGCAGGTTGGTCAAATAGAAATCCCGCCGGCGATTGAACTCGTTGGCGGGATTTGTTATTGGCGATTTTTGTCTGTCCGTGCGCAAGCCCCCTAAATCGGAACCCCCAGCACATGGCTCAGCCAGACCCGTCCGAGCGCAAGCGCATCGAGGTATCCCAGCGCGATCACCAAACCCACCGCCATCGACGGAACAGCCGCGCGCCACGCCGCTGCCGGACGACGCCGGATGCTCGCGACGAACGCGGTGACCAGCAGCAGGTGCAGTGTCAAAATCGCGATGAGACTGGCGGCGGTGAGCGGATACAGCAGCGGCGACCACTCGCTCTGAACCGCGAGGACGAGCACCGCGCCAAGTCCAAGCAGCGCAAAAAACTCGCGGCGCGTCGCGAAAATAGCGGCAGCGTTTGGCTCGCGCCAAACGAGTGAATTGAACATTACAAAAACCAGACTCCCCACCGTAATTCCCATCGCAGTCCCAGTGACCAATCGCAGAAGATTACTCGGCGTATAGAGATATGGCGCGCCGGGAATGGATGAAAGAAAAGAGTTGACGCCGTCGCCTGCCCACGCGAAGAAGAACAAGACCAACGCGACGAGCATCCACGGACGCGGCAATCCGATCGCGCGCGGACGCCGCCATGCGTGAAACGAGAGCGTCACCAGCGCGCCTAGATACAGTCCCGAACAGCGCGCACACAATGGCAGGACGACGCCCGCAAAGTGATACGAATGCGTCGGCAATTGGTCGCACACCGCCGAGCCGAACCAATGCGCTATGCTGATCAGCCACTCCACTACGTTCTTCCTCCAGATTCCAACCGTCTCTGGCTTGGCAAAGGATCGGCGGACTAGCCGCACATCCAGATGCAGTGCAATCGCGTGCGCCCGCCCGGCAAATAGTAAAATGGGTCTTGATGCACGCCGTTCAAGATAATTTCAAAATGGAGGTGCGGTCCGGTCGCGTTTCCGGTCGCGCCCACCAAACCGATAACCTGCCCCTTGACGACGGACTCGCCGGCGGTAGCGTGAATGACGCTCATGTGGGCGTACCGTGTATAAAAACCATTGCCGTGATCGATCAACACCATGTTGCCGTAACTGACCGGCTCGTGGTCCCAACCGGCAAAGACGACATAACCGGAATCCGCGGCACGGATCGGCGTCCCCGTCGGCGCGGCAATGTCGATGCCCGGATGGTGCGACCAAAAGCCCTGGGTGATGACGCCGGCGAGCGGCCAATCAAAGTTCGATGTACCGCGCGCGGCGGTTCGGGGAATGGGTCCCGTAGCGACGCGGACCGGGCGCTGGACGTACGGCTTGGAGCCGCCGGGAATCATCAAGAATTCTTCGGTCGTCAAGTTCAATGCTGTGCCCTGAAGATCGTGCCGTTTTTGATTAAACTCTAGTCCAACAATATTTTGTACGATGGCATCCGCGGGCTGATTCCCTTTGTACTTGTTCGCGAGATTCTCCACCGTATCGCCCTTTTGCACTGTCACCAGCACGCCGTTCACCGGCGGAATATTGAGGACCTGTCCCAGCGACAACCTATCCGGGTCGTCTTCCAGTTTCGGATTCGCCCACAGGACTGAATCGGGGCTAATCCCAAATTGAGCCGCGATGCCGCTGACCGTGTCTCCCGGCTGAACGGTATATTGAACTACGTCGAGGCGCACGCGCTTGGGAATATCGGTTAGAGGCACTGGCGAAAAAAAGAAAGTGCCCACGTCTTCGCTGGAATTGTGTTGGATCACCGCGTGCAGCGTATTCGCGCCTTGGGCGGACGCGGACAAGTCAATGGCGTCGACGCTGTTCAGCCGCACATTGCTGGCGGCGATGGCAAAGACCATGAGCGCCAGCAAGCCCACGTGCGACGTCGCGCGCGTCAACAACGGCGTATCTTGGATGCACTCGAGCGCAAAATCTCGCGCCTGAAGTCGCAGCGGCGCAAGCCACACGCGGAAACGCGCCAACAAAGACAAGCTCCCCGGTTGATCTGACATTTGAAAATATCCTCGTTACGAAAACGCGCCGTGGTTCTACCGCGCGGCTTCCTCGCCGCGCACGCGCACCAGCAGCACCGGCACTTCGGATTTGGACAGCACCTTCGGCGTGACGCTGCCCGACCAGAACGCGTCAAAGTTCGCGCGTCCGTGCGTCGCCAGGACGATCAGGTCCGCGCTTGCGCTCTCGGCGACAGTGAGGATCGCTTGCGCGGTATCGCCGCGCACGACCGTTGCCGTCGCGTCGATCCCATCTGCCCGCAAGCGCGCCGCGGTGTTCTGCAAATATTCCACCGCGCCGCGCTGCGCCAGGTCTAGCACCGCCGTCATCGTCGCCGGCAGCAACATCCCAGCGCCGGCGCGTTCGGCGGAAAGCGTGCTGGGCGTTGGCACCACGGTCATCAGGTGCAGTGCCGCGCCGCACGCACGCGCGATATCTACCGCCACCGGCAACGCCGGCTCGTGAATCGGAGTGCTGTCCAGTGGGATAAGGATTTTGCGGCAGGTGAACGCCGGCGCGCCTTCCATTCGCGGACGGACAAACAAGACCGGCGTCGTCGCGCCTTGCACCACCTGCTGCGCGATGTTGCCGACCAGCATATCGCGCAGTCCGCTGCTACCATGCTCCGCGAGTACGATCAAGTCCGCGCTCAATTCCGCGATGTGTTCGATAATGCTCCGCGCAACATCGACTTCTGTGACCGCATGGACGTTCGTCTCGACCATCAAATTCGGACGCGCCAACCGCGCAGCGACATCGCTCAAATAGGTCTGCGCCTCTTCTGCGTTCATCAGATGCCGGTCGCCGTGGATGGTCGCGGGCGCATCTTGTTCGACCGCGTGGAACACCACCATCGTCGCGTGAAAACATTCGGCGAGAGACTGGGCGGCAGGCAGAACCGACTCGGCAAGGCGCGAGCCATCGAGCGGCACCAGCAAGCGTTTGAACATTTCAGTTTCCCCCGCCCCAGAAGGTCTGATAGATCAAAAACAGATTCAGCGCGACGATTAGCGCAGCAACCGCACTCGCGAGAACGGTCGTCAGGCGGCTATTGACCAGTACGCCCATGATGTCTTTGCGCGCGGTGAAAATCACTAGCGGAATGACGGCGAAGGGCAGACCGAAGCTGAGGATAACCTGGCTGACGACGAGCGTGCGCGTCGGCTCCAAGCCGACCGCGATGACGATCAGCGAGGGAATCATCGTGACGAGCCGGCGAATCCACGGCGGAATGTGCCGCCGCAAGAATCCCTGCATGATGACCTGTCCCGCCATCGTGCCGACCGTCGCGGACGATAGACCGGACGCGAGGAGCGAAATCGCAAAGACCCAACTCGCCGCGCTGCCGAGC
>DAIDTM010000388.1 GCA_027457205.1 Anaerolineae bacterium
CCACGCTGCGCGTCGGCGAGACGCGCCAGACGAGCGACTTTGGCAGCGCGACGGTGAGCCGCGCGCACTTTGACGTCGGCTGCAACGATGGCGAACAGATGGACATCCGCGCGTATTACTTGCCTGCGCCCGCGCCAACCATCACCGCTACCGCGACGCCGACGGAAACCGCCGCGATCACATCGACGGCGACGATTACGGCGACCGCGACGCCCACGGCGACGATCACGCCGACAGAAACCGTGACCGCGACCACAACGGTCACACCAACGGAAACCGTGACGGCGACCGCAACCGTAACGGCGACGCGACCGCCCGCGCCGACTGGCGGCATCGCATATCATCGGAACGATAACGGCATCGACCGCGCATACATCCTTAACGTCGCCAATAATATGGTCACGCCGCTCGTCGACGTGGGTCCGGTGATGGACCTCGCGTTGAGCACGAACGCCGCGTTTGGCGCGTGGTCGCCGGACAATTCCAAGTTCGCCTACATTTCCACCGTGTCGCCCGGCGCGTCCAACGTGCTGCGCGTGCTCGACTTTAATTCCAACACGACGCGTCCGCTCTTCTCCTCCGACGCCGGTGGCGGATTGTCCAGCCCGACCTGGTCGCCCGACGGGACCAAGATTGCGTTCGTGCGTTTGGCGGCGAACCAGCGCGTCTGGGCAATCGATGTCGTCAACGCGGATGGCACGCGCTGCTCCACGCAGTACGTATGCGAGATCACGACCAACACGCACGGCGAGCAATTCCGCGGCGGTTTGGTCTGGTCGAAGCAAGGTCTGTACGCGCTCGCGTTCAACACGACCGGCGCGAACAACGTATACACGATGTACTCCGATGGCAGCGGGCGCGTCGATCTGACCAACTCACCGGCGGACGACAGCACGCCAGTGTGGAGTCCGGACGGCAAGCTGATCGCGTTCACGTCTGACCGCAATGGGCGTCCGCAAATCTACGTGATGAACGCGGATGGCAGCAACCTGCACCGCGTGAGTCAAGGCAGCGCGGCGGACTTTTCGCCGACGTGGTCGCCGGACGGCAACTGGATTGCGTTCGCGTCCACGCGCAATGGCTCGACCGATATCTACATGATGGACGTGAACGGCAACAACGTCACGCGCCTGACGACGACCGGCGGCGATCATCCAGTCTGGTCGCACTGAGAGCGAACTTGGCTCTTCCGACGCGAAGACGCGCGGCAATGCGCGTGTCTTCGCGTCGATGTTTCTTGATGGTTCAGCACGCGTTCTCCGCCACTGTGAAACCAATAACGATGGGTTGAGATGTGAAACCGATGAGTAGACCGTTAAATGTTTTACGACGAGGAATCCCGCGCTTTTCGCTACGCTCAGGACTACTCCTTGCAGTAACGCTCGTCATTTTCCTCGCCGCCTGCGCGACCAGTCCGATCACAACCGGCACGCCGCCAACCCAGGGCGCGCCCGTGGCAACTGCGCCGGCGCAATCATCGCCCACGCCTACGCTGCCCGCCGGCGGATCGATCACCATCGGCGTCGTCGGGAACGCGAACCTGGATGTGAACGCGATGCCGGCGTTTCTGCAAAGTGCGGTCTTTGATTCGCTGCTCACCGTCGATCCGACCAACGGCGCGCTCAAGCCCGGCTTGGCAGAATCGTACCAGGTTTCCAACGACGCGACGACCTACACGTTTCATCTGCGCGCCGGCGTTCACTGGCACAACGGCGATCCACTCACTGCGGACGATGTGGTCGCGACGATCAAGGCATTCTCCAGCCCGGAATTCCGCGGCACGCCAGTAACGGATTTCGGTCCCTTGGCGAGCGCAACCGCGCTCGATAGTCGAACGGTGCAGGTGACTTGGAGCAGCGCTTACTGCTCCGCGCTGACCGGCATCGGCACGCTGAGCATTTTACCGCGCGCAGTGGCAACCAGCGCGAACTTGCCTCACCTCACACCCGCGCAAATGATCGGCACCGGCGCGCTCAAATTACGTGCGATCAACGGAAACGAATTTACGCTGGATCGCAATGCCGACTATTACGGCGGCGCGGCGGCGATTGACACGTGGACGCTGCGCGTCTATCCCGACGCCGCCGCGCTGCGCGCCGCGTTCGCCGCCAAACAAATCGACGTGATGCCGGCGACGGCGGCAGATTATGCCGCGATCACGAGTTTGCCGGGCGCGAATCTCCAATCCAGCGCCGCGCCGGAAAGCGTCTCGCTGCTGTTCAACACCGAAACACCCGCGCTGAACGACGCGCGCGTGCGCCAGGCGCTCGCGTACGCGCTCGACCGCAACGCGCTGTTGAACGACATTGCCGGACAGGGGCAGTTGATCGACGGAAGCGCGCTGCCGGGTTTCTGGGCGAATCCCGCGAATCTGCCGGGCTATGCGTACGATCCGGCAAAAGCCAAGCAGATCCTCGCGGACGCCGGCTGGCGCGATGCGGGCAACGGCGTGCTCAGCAAAGACGGCAAGCCGATGCAGTTGGAGCTGTGGAGCGAAGCGGACAATCCAATACTAGAGCCGCTCGCCTTGCGCATCCGCGAGCAACTCACCGCGCTGGGCGTCAGCGTGACGGTGCGGCTGGACGACCGCTCGGGCTGGCTGACCCGCGCGTTCCAGCATCGTTTCGATCTGCTTCTGCTCACTCGGCAGATACCGCTCGATCCTGACCAGCGGTGGTATTGGCAGTCCGATCAAAACGCGATGGGCAGCGGGTACAACTTTGGCTCCTACGCCAATCCGCGTCTGGACACGGCGTTTGCGGATTTGCAGCGCGCGCCCGCGTGCGATCCAACAGCGCGCGCCGCGCTCTTCGGTCAGATCGATCAGACGCTGGTGACGGAAGCGCCTGCCGTGTTTCTGCTCGCGCCGAAGCAGTACCTCGTTAGCAGCGACCGCGTCGCTGGACTCGCGCCCAGCGCGTTCGCCGGCGAATTTTGGAATATCAACGCGTGGCACGTGAAACAGTGACGGAGGACAGAAGACGAAAGACCGACGCGTCCGTCCTTCGTCGTCCGTCATCCATCCAATGTCGAGGTAAACATGCCCGACACGATTCTCCTCCACGACCGCTTACTCCTCGACCCCGCGCGCGGCGCGTTCGATTTTGTTTTTCACACTGAAACTATCCTGCAAGACGCGACGGCTTGTCTCACGTACCGCGACGCGCACGGCAACGCGCATCTCGTCACGCTCGCCGGTGATCGGGTGGCGTATGGCATCGCAGGAAATCGCGTGACGATGAGCCGAAGCGATGGTACCGTCGAACTGGTCTGGAATGCCAAACTGGACGACGAATCGTACCTCTGGCTCGAGGTGGTGAACCGCAGCCGCGAGCCGATTCAACTCGACGACCTGCGCGTGCTCTCGCTTGATGCCCTGCGCGGCGCGCGCGTAAACCTGGGCGCATCGCCGCGCCAATGGCGATTCTTCCAAAATGGCTGGCAGTCCTGGTCGGCAACGTTTGCGCGCGCAACGGACAACGGTATCCACGTCGATCCAAACACGGACGAGTACCGCGTCCAGCACCAGCCGCCCGCGCTTCCGACCGCGCCCAAGACGCTTGCGAGCGAGTGGTTCACCGTACTGACGGACGGAGGACCGCTGCGCGAGACGGACGACCGAAAAAATCCGTCTTCCGTCTTCCGTCTTCCGTCGATTCTTTTCGGTTTCGTCACCACTGCCAACCAACTCTCCTAAATTCGTTTGCAATTGGACGGCGATGCGTTCGCGCGGCTGGACGCGACCGCGTTTGCCGATGGCGTGCGCGTTGAGCCGGGTGAAACGTTTGCGTCGGAGAAACTGATGCTCGCGTTCGGCGATGATCCGCTCGCGCTGGCAGAACGCTACGCCGCGCGGCTCGGCGAGACGATGCACGCGCGCATTCCCGCGTCGCCGCTGACCGGCTGGTGCACGTGGTACTATTTTTTCGGCGAGAACACCGAACGCGACGTGATCGCAAATCTTGAGCGCATCCGCGCCGAGCGTCTGCCGCTCGACGTGATCCTGATCGACGACGGCTATCAAACCGCAGACGGCGATTGGACGAGTGCCAACGCGGAGAAATTCCCGCACGGAATGAAATCGCTCGCCGACGAAATCAAGCGCGCCGGCTTGACGCCGGCGATCTGGCTTGCGCCGTTCGCCGCGAACGAAAACTCGCAACTGGCGCGCGAGCATCCAGAGTTTCTGCTGCGCGACGCGAACGGCGAGCCGGTTTGCTCCTGGATTCATTGGGGCGCGAAATGTTTCTCGCTCGATCTGTCGCGCGCCGATGTGCAGAATTGGCTGCGCGATTTGTTTCGTACGCTGAGCGACGACTGGGGCTATGAACTTTTCAAACTCGATTTCACCTACACCGCCGCCGCGCCCGGCGTCCACGCCGATCTGAAAACGACCCGCGCGCAGGCGCTGCGGCGCGGCTTTGAGATCATCCGCGAGACCATCGGCGACAAAAAGATTCTCGGCTGCGGCGCGCCGCTCGGTCCCAGCGTTGGCTTGGTCGACGCGATGCGGATCGGACCGGACGTGTCGATCAACTGGGAGCCGATCTTTCACGGCGACCCAACCGAGCCATCGACCGCGTACGCGATGCGGAACACGCTGACGCGCGCGTTCCTGCACAACCGCCTGTGGCAGAACGATCCGGACTGCGTGCTCGTGCGCCGCCGTGACGACGAAAGCGCGCTCGTGTTGAACGAAATGCGGACGATGGTGTCGCTCATCGGTTTGTCCGGCGGCGCGGTGCTCTCGTCCGACAACCTGCCGTCGATCCGGCGCGGACGATTGAAATACCTCAAGCAAATCCTGCCGCCAACCGGACGCGCCGCGCGCGCCATCGATCTGTTCGAGAATGAATTGCCGCGATTGTTCGCGCTGCCGGCGAAAACGGAGTGGAGCGAGTGGCTAGTGCTCGGCGCGCTGAACTGGAGCGACAAAACGACGACGACGGAAATCGCTTTCGAGACGTTGGGACTCGACCCGCGTCGCGAGTATCACGTTTACAACTACTGGCATCGCCGTTATCTCGGCGTCGTGCGCGAGCGTGTCAAGATCGCGCGGCACCAGCCGCACGAGACGCGCGTGTTGCTCTTCAAGCCGGCGTCCGACCGCGCGGAATTATTGACGACGACGTTTCACCTCGCGCAGGGATTATGTGAGGTCAAGCACGTCGAGCGGCGCGAAGAACTGCGCGCGGGCAAGCGCGGCGCGCAAAAGAGCGTCGAGATTCTGAAGGTGGAATTGGAGAAGAAGGGCGTTCAGCGCGGCGAAGTGTTATTCGCGATTCCGAAAGGGGGGAAGGTCGTCGCCGCGCGCGTCGATGGGCGCGTGTCGCCGCATCGCATCGTGGACAAGAGCATCGTCGTGGTGGGGCTGACGTTGGACGAGCGCGCGGTAGTAGAGATTGAGACGAGCACGTAGGCGCACGTCAGTTGTTTCTTTTTTGCCCGACGATTTCATGGCTTTGAAGCGAGATTGGATCAAGCAATGGAAACCGTGCTTGTTATTTCATACTTTTCTTGTATACTCCTCTGTGTTCTCTGCTTGCTTTTCCTTTCTTCATACCTGATGTTTCTCAATCCACAGGCTGCAAGGCGAAGAAGCATTAGGAAGCAAGCCAAGGTTGATTACCAAAACGCTCGGGGCACATCACATTTATCAATGTTACGCGATGCACGCAGTCGTACTAACATGGTGATTCGCCAATATCAACAGGAACTATCCAGGGCTCAGAAGCAATCTGCAAGTCTGCAGAAAGAACAACAAGATAGGCTGAGAGATGCTTTGGAAAAGCATATTGCTTACGATCGGCTTACCGAAGTGGACGGGATTGGTCCCAAACTCCGAGACCGTATTCTATCAGCAACCTTCCGCTCTCGCATCACAGACTTGGAGTTTGCTGGTCGTGTGCAAGGTGTTGGGGCATCGCGTCAACAGGCGATCAACAGGTGGATACAGGACTATGAAAACCGCATAGATGCTCTCTTGGACACCGATTTTCCTGGCAAGAAGGCGATACGCGAGAGTTATCAAGGAAAGTCACGCAACTTGGAGAATCATATCAATAATCTCAACGCTCGTTGTGAGACCATGAATGAACATCTCAAGCGTCTGCAATTGTGGATAGAAAAGCTAGAGAAGGTTCAGGTCGATGACTTTGTAAAGGCACTGGAAAAACCAACAAATGCGCCTGAAGTGTTGAATGACCATCTCGATGATTATATCAAAGGCGTGTTTGCCGAGTGGGAGCCTGTTCCTAAGTGGTTTAAGGAGCTGATAGCGGCGGAGGCTGAATGATGTTGGCTGGAATCAAGCAGCTTTTCCGGGGAATTCGATTGGAACCCATATCGCTTTCCTTTGAAATGGACATGGATGATTCTGGGAAACACGTAGTAAGGGTTTACAGGCAGACCGGAGATACACGCCGGGTAGTCGATGACATTCAAAGTCTTTGGGCATACGGTTATCGCGAACAGGCAGAAGATGGGCATGTAAGTCGCTCAATAAGGGGCGAAGATAGACAAGTATTGTATTCGCTTAGGAGTCTGAACCCCACCGTCAGAGAAGACGGGGCGTTGGTCTTTGATATTACGCCGCCCGTCCTTCGCTATTTACGTGGCAAACGTGTGACGGAAAGCAACAATTCACTGCAATTGCGAGTAAGCGAGAAGCCAGCGCGCCCTGCAGCCAGAATTGATTTCAACCCAGTTACAGGCCTTGAAGTAGAAACAGGTTATGCGGTTGAAGATGCCACCGAAATCATTCCTGCAGGACAAATAGAGAAAACCGTAGATGGCGGATATATTCGGGTAGGCAATACATTTGCACCTCTGCCGAAAGACATCAGCGCAAAAGCTCAGCTCCTGTTAGAGAAGCCAACGCATCGTGTCGCTGTTGACGATATCCCCGAGTTTTTCCAACGGGATTTGGTGATCATAAAAAAAGAATTCAACGCAGTGCTAACAGATTTGGCGCAACAGATTCGGGTGATCACCGATCCTTTGGCACTCGTGGTCCGAGTGAATGATAACCAACAAGGCTGGCTAGATTTTCAAATAGAGTACGATGCATCAGGGTTAAGTGTACCACACGCGGTGTTACTAAAAAGTGCAAATCAAGACTACCATCGGCTTGATCCAAGAACCTGGATTGCAATTGACCCCAAAGTGGTTGCCAAGACACAGAAAAAGATCGAGGAACTCAATGCGATTCCTACTGTGGACGGCTATCGACTACCCGTATCACAATACGCCTCACTTGAAGAGTTTATCAAGGATATCGGCGGTCGTTCTGAAGTGAGTGTTGCCTATCGTGAATTTCTTGCGCGCCTTACGGGTTTTGAAGCAAGTGATACCTACAGATTGCCCGATCCTATTGAAAGACATCTGGAAGTTGAGAAAATCAACCTCCGTCCCTATCAGCGGTCTGGAATCCACTGGTTGCAGTGGCTTTACTCCAACCATCTTCACGGTGTGCTCGCAGACGATATGGGGCTGGGCAAAACCATCGAAATGCTCTGTGCAATGAGATTGGCATATGAGGAATCGAAGGTTGACCAACATAGCTTGGTTGTCGCCCCGAAATCAGTTCTACCACATTGGGAACGTGAGATTCACCGCTGCTTTCCCGATATCGGGAGATACGGGTACCACGGTCCAAACAGGCAATCATCCCTCTTGAGGTCTAACCAACCAATCATATTCATAACGACCTATGCCACTTTGTCCAGCGACATAGATCTTCTGGTTGAGATTCCATTTTTCTATTTGATTCTGGATGAGGCAACCCAAATCAAGAATCCCAGTGCACACCGAACTCAGGCAGTCAAGGCGCTGAACGCAGCCCATCGCGTGGCGTTGAGTGGAACCCCGGTTGAGAATCGTCCCGCGGAATTGTGGTCGTTGTTTGATTTTTTGATGCGAGGGCATTTGGGAAGATACGGGACCTTCGCCGGTTTGTTTGAGAATTCAATTATGCAGGGAGACCGACACGCTTCCGAAAAACTTGGTCATCGAATACACCCCTTTTTGCTGCGGCGCAAGAAAGAGGATGTCGCCAAAGACTTGCCAGAAAAGATCGAGATTAAAGAGTGGTGCGATCTAACGCAAGAGCAAAGACAACTATATGGTAGTTTGCAAGATGAAGCCAAACGAATTCGCGAATCACTTGAGCGCGGTGAGAACATAAACTATGCCACCAATATCCTGCCGGTTCTCACCAAGCTCAAACAAATCTGCGATCATCCCGCATTGGTTACAAAACAACCTCAACCACTCGGTGGACGCTCCGAGAAATTTGACTGGATTATCGAAAAAGTGGTTGAGATCAATCAGAAGACAGAGCAAGTACTTGTGTTCAGCCATTTTCTCGAAATGCTCAATCTTCTGGAAGCGGCATTACGGGAAAGGGGAATTGCGTACATCCGCATTGATGGCAGTACTGACAATCGCCAAATCCTAATTGACAGCTTCAATCAACAAAGAATCCCAGTAGCACTTCTGAGCCTCCAAGCGGCTGGTCACGGCATCAATTTGACAGCAGCTAACCATGTGATTCATGCTGATCGCTGGTGGAATCCAGCCATCGAGGATCAAGCCACAGACCGAGTGCATCGTATTGGTCAAGAGCGAACAGTTTACGTCTATCGAATTCTCACAGAAGGGACTCTTGAAGAGCGTATAGATAAGTTACTTGAGGAAAAACGGGAGATTGCTAATCAGATTATCAGTTCGGCAGGCGAAGCGGGAGGGAGGTGGACTAAAGAAGAAATAATGGAACTTTTGCGTCCTCTGGACTAAAGTGTTGCCTAAACGAGGATACCAAGAGAGGCACTCTCAGCATCTTTTTGCACATGCTTCTTTGACTTGTGTTCCAATACGCGATAAATTGTATGCGTGATGCGGCTCTCCAAAGCATGAAAACGGCTCACTGTCCGGCGCATGTGAGCCGTTTCGTTTTACTCAAGTCCAGAGAGAAATCAGTGCGTTACAGCATCAGCCGCTTCATCAAAATCCCCTTGACCCACTGGACGAGCAGAAGATATATCGCCGTCGCGGCGGCAAGGAAGACAAAATATCCGAGCGGCAGCGCGGTGAACCCCAGCATACCCGCCACTGGCGAGAACGGCAGCGCGATGCCAACCAGCACAATGAGCACCGTGGTGATCGCCAGTGGACGACTGGGGCGACTGCGCAACGGGTTGCCAAACGTGCGAATGACGAAGAGCACCAGCGTCTGCGTCGCCAGCGACTCGACAAACCAGCCGGTGTGGAAGAGCGCTTCCGATGCGTTGAAGAAATTCAGCATCACAAAGAAGGTCAGGAAATCGAAAATCGAGCTGATCGGACCGATAACGACCATATAGTCGCGGATGAAGGAAATGTTCCACTTGCGCGGTTTGCGAATGAACGTCTCGTCGACATTGTCGGTGGGAATCGTGATCTGCGAGAAATCGTATAGAAAATTGTTGAGCAGAATTTGCGTCGGCAGCATCGGCAGGAACGGCAGAATTAGCGATGCGCCCGCCATGCTGAACATATTTCCAAAGTTGGAGCTTGTGCC
>DAIDTM010000389.1 GCA_027457205.1 Anaerolineae bacterium
CTGCGACTCGATGAAAATCTTGCCCTCGTCGCATTCGCGCGAGACGATCTTGCGCCCCGCCTCGTCGTACGCGCGCAGGAACCATCGACCGTCTTACAGCATGGTTGGGACGGTCGATGGTTCCTGCGCGCGTACGACGACGCGGGGCGCAAGATCGGCTCGCACGAATGCGACGAGGGCAAGATTTTCATCGAGTCGCAGGGATGGTGCGTCATGGCTGGCATCGGTCTCGCGGATGGACACGCGGAGAAAGCGCTGGCATCGGTGAAAGAGCAGCTCGCGACGCCGCACGGCATCGTCTTGCAGCAGCCGGCTTTTTCGCGTTATTATTTGAACCTCGGCGAAATCTCTTCCTATCCACCCGGCTACAAAGAAAACGCCAGCGTCTTTTGCCACTCCAATCCCTGGATCATGATCGCCGAAGCGGTCGTTGGACACGGCGACCAGGCGCACGACTATTACACACGCATCAATCCCTCCGCGCGTGAAGCGATCAGCGACGTTCATCGCTGCGAACCGTACGTCTACGCGCAGATGATCGCCGGACGCGATGCGCCGACGCACGGCGAAGCGAAGAACTCGTGGCTGACCGGCACCGCGGCTTGGAATTATGTGGCAATCACACAGTGGATTCTCGGCGTCCGCCCCACGTTCGACGGCTTAATGATTGATCCGTGCATTCCACGCGCATGGGACGGCTTCAAGGCAACGCGCGGGTTTCGCGGCGCAATGTATCATATTACGGTCGAAAACCCAGAGCACATCTGCCGCGGAATTAGATCGGTCCAAGTTGACGGCAAGTCCATCGCGCACAACGTTATTCCAATCTTCGGTGAAGGAACTCATCAGGTACATCTTGTGATGGGCGAGCGATCGACATGACCGGTGATTTCTATGGATTACCCACCCAGATTCTCGCCAACCAATATTTCCGTCTGGAATTTCTTGCCGAAGCCGGCCCGCGCATCGTTCGCCTGATCGTGGCTGGCTCTGACGAAAACCAATTGGCTGAAGTGCCGGATGTCCACTGGTCGACGCCATACGGCGAGTACTATCCACGCGGCGGGCATCGGCTCTGGCACGCGCCGGAAGCAATCCCGCGTTCTTCCGCGCCGGACAATGAAGGGCTGATTGTTGAGGAACAGAATGGTATCGTCCGGCTCGTCGCGCCGCCAGAACCCGATTCGCATATCCGCAAAAGCCTGAGCATCCAACTTCATGACAACCGACCCGCGGTGACGCTGCTCCACGAGTTGTGGAATGGCGGCGCGTGGCTCGTGGAACTGGCGCCTTGGGCAATCACGCAGTTGCCGCTGGGCGGCACCGCGGTGCTACCGCAGCAGGTTGAGCCGATGGATCGCGATGGGGTGTTACCTAATCGCCACTTGGTGTTGTGGCCCTACACGCACTGGCAAGACCCACGCCTGTGTCTAGGCGACGACCACATCTTGATCGAGACGCGTCCGCAAGCGTCCGCCTTCAAGGTGGGCTATATGAATCACCATGGCTGGATCGCATATCATCGCCAAGGCGTCTTGTTCGTAAAACGATTTGAACCCCACGGCGATCAGCCGCACGCGGATATGGGCTGCAACGTCGAAGTCTATTGCAACGAACGTTTCGTCGAATTGGAAACTCTCGCGCCGCTGTGCCGTTTGGAGCCGGGTCAAACCGTCAGTCATGTCGAAACGTGGGAATTCTACAGCGGGTCGAGTGCGCTCCAAACCCTGGAGGGCGTGAAAGCTTTCCTCGCTAAAGATGGCAGTGGCGCAATCACATTAAATTGAGGTAGCTCAAATGAATGAGAGAATCGAAGGTTTGATTGCCCAGCTGACTTGGGAAGAGAAAATCTCTTTGCTGGCTGGCGCAGATCAGTGGACGACCGTACCCATCCAACGCCTCGGCATTCCGGCGATCAAAGTGACCGATGGTCCCATCGGCGCGCGCGGCGCTGACGATCCATCCGCGCCGACCTCGGCGTGCTTTCCGTGCGGCACAGCGCTCGGCGCAACGTGGAACCCGGAGTTGGTTGAGCGCGTGGGAAAAGCGCTCGCTGAGGAAACGGAATCCAAAGGCGCGCACATTCTGTTAGCGCCGACGGTAAACATCCACCGCTCGCCGTTGGCGGGTCGGAACTTTGAATGCTACTCCGAAGACCCGTACCTCACTGCGCGGATGGCGATCGCCTACATCAACGGTTTGCAGCGTAATGGCGTCGGCGCGTGCATCAAGCATTTTGTGTGCAACGATTCGGAGTTCGAGCGCCAGTCGATGAGTTCTGAGGTGGACGAGCGCACACTGCGCGAAATCTATCTGCGTCCGTTCCAAATCGCGATGCGCGAAGCCAAGCCGTGGGCGGTGATGTCGTCGTACAATCGCATCAACGGCACGTTTGCCAGCGAAAACAGTCGTCTCCTGCTTGACATCCTGAAAGGCGAGTGGGGATTTGAAGGCATCGTCATGTCCGACTGGTACGGGACGTATGATGCGAACGTCGCCAAAGGCGGACTCGATCTGGAAATGCCGGGACCGGCGCGCTGGATGGGCGAGCACGCGCGCGCGGCGGTTCAGCGCGGCGAGGTGAGCGCGCCGATGATCGATGACAAGGTCACGCGCTTGCTGCGTGCCATCGAAAAAGCCGGCGCATTCGACCAGCCGGACATCCGACGCGAGCAAGCGATCGACAACCCCGAACACCGCCGCGTCGCGCGTCAGGCGGCAACCGAAGCAATCGTGTTGCTCAAGAACAATAACTCGATCTTGCCGCTCGACACGGGCAAGCTCAAGTCAATCGCGGTGATTGGCGCGACTGCCAAATGGGCGTCCATCATTGGCGGCGGCAGCGTGCGGGTCAGCCCGCATTACGTGGTCACACCGCTCGAAGCTATTGAGAGCAGGGCAGGAGACAAAGTCGAATACGCTATCGGCTGTACCGTCCACAAACACATACCGCTGCTCGACAAGAATTGGCTGACCGGCGATCTCACCCTGCAGTATTTCACCAACCGCGATTTGTCCGGCGAACCGGTCCACACCGAAATGACGCGCAAAACGGAACTCGTTTGGTTTGGCGACACGATAGCACACGTCGAGCCGAATAACTTTTCCATTCGATTGACCGGCGCGTTCACTGCGCCTGAAAGCGGAGTATTTGATCTAAGCTTGTCGTCCGTCGGCAAGAGTAGATTGCTCATCGATGGCAAACAAGTCATCAATCTCTGGGACGAACCCCAGGCGGAAGTTGAAAAAACTGTTCCGGTTAAGTGGGCGGCGGGTCAATCGTACCGGATTCAAGTTGAGTACGCTTCCGGACCTAGCACGCGCTGGCGTAACCTCCGCGTCGGATGTATGCTGCAAATTCCAGCGGATTCGATCCAACATGCGGTCGCGCTCGCGGCGAAATCCAACGTGGCGATTGTGTTTGCCGGTCTGACGAACGAGTGGGAAAGCGAAGGGTTTGATCGTGTCGATATGGAACTGCCCGGCGATCAGACGAAACTGATCGAACAGGTGAGCGCGGCGAACCCGAATACGATTGTCGTCCTCAATGCCGGTTCGCCGGTCACGATGAATTGGTTGGACAAGGTTGCCGGCGTCGCGCAGGCATGGTACCTCGGGCAAGAGACCGGCAACGCAATCGCCGATGTGTTGTTCGGCGAGGTCAATCCTTCCGGCAAGCTACCAACGACTTTTCCCAAGCGCTTGCAAGACAATCCTGCGTACATCAACTATCCGGGCGAAAACGGCGCGGTTCGTTACGGCGAAGGACTTTACGTCGGATATCGCTACTATGAGAAGAAGGACCTCGCGCCGCTGTTCCCGTTTGGCTTTGGGCTTTCATACACGACCTTCGAGTACCGCAACCTCAAAGTGGACGCGGCAGGAGACCAGATTCGCGTAAGCGTAGATGTTCAGAACACCGGCAAGCGCGCCGGTAAGGAAACCGTTCAAATCTACGTGCGCGACATCGAGTCACGCCTGACGCGCCCCGAAAAAGAACTCAAGGCGTTCGACAAAGTGGCGCTCGCGCCGGGAGAAACCAAGACGGTCGCGTTCGCGCTCGATCAGGACGCGTTGGCGTACTACGATCCGGCGCAAGCGCGTTGGGTCGCCGAAGCCGGCGAGTTCGAGTTACTCGTGGGAAGTTCGTCACGCGACATTCGCCAGACGGGGCGGTTTACCTTCAATGGCGAGGCGACTTTGGCAAAGGCGTGACTCTACAAGACCATATCAGTCCGAACGCGCGCCGCTAGGGTACTTCCCGCGCGGTAAGCAAGTTCGCCAGGATGAACAGACCCGATGGCTCAAGACCCAGGACCGTCGAATATCGGCTGGGCGTACGTGTTGGGCAGCGCGACGCTGCTGGTTTTTCTGCCAAGTCGCCACCGGCATCGCGCTGGCGGCGGCGTACGTTCCGTAACGGTGGGGCGAACATGCCGAGCTTCGCGCGGACTCACACCCGACGAATTGGACGCCCTCATCGCCTTCCTGCGCTCGCTCAAATCAACGTCGCCGGCAGCATCTATCGGCGGGTTGACTTTGCTCCGGGCGTTGTCTCAATGACGTAACGGCGTCGCATCGATTTGACAGAATAGAACAAGCGCGCTATGCTCAACGTCCAAGCACAATGGTAAGGAGCATGATCCAATGTCAGGAATGATTCAACGGCTACTTGCAGGAAATTTTAGTTCGCCCTTGACGTTGATCTTCATCGTCTTCGTCCTCTTAGCATTCTATTTCCTCCTTCGGCTGGGATGGTTCTTTTTCGTCAAAGGCGAAGAATTCACCGATAGCCCCGAAGGCAAACGGCAGACGAGAAATCTCGTCCGCCTTCTGGTTATCAGCGTTTTTATCGCGCTCTTCTCTGGCTTTGCGTTCGAATTTGTCCGGATCGGGCGCGACATCGCGCAGGCGAATGCATCGACTGCTGCAAAAGGTTTCTTTGATTGGCTGCTAGGCAAGTAGGGAAAATGCGTTTGACGAGATCGATCCCGTGGCTGCTCGCGCTGCTATGCCTGATCGCGTTCAGCGTCATGCATAACCCGTCCCCCGCGTACGCGCAAAACCCAACCCCTACACCACCTCCCACTCAAAGCACCGCCCCCACCGATACGCTGACATCTATCGCACGCTTGGTGCTGGCTACCTTGCAAGGACAGCCCTCGGCTAACGCGGATCAACTTTTCGAGCAGTCAAAGCAATCGGTTACCGAGTTGATGACGGGCT
>DAIDTM010000390.1 GCA_027457205.1 Anaerolineae bacterium
CAACACGTCTTATCTCGGCGATCCGAAAACGCCGACGACGAAACTGCCCGGCAGCGGCGGCGCGGCGGACATCGCGAGCTTATCGAAACGTCTCGTCGTCATCATGGCGCACGAAAAGCGCCGCTTGGTCGAGCGCGTGAATTACATCACGTCGGCAGGCAACGGCGATGGAAACGGCGCGCGCGCGCGCGTCGGTTTGCCGCGCGGCGGACCGAGCGCGGTGATTACGACGCTGGGTGTGCTCGGTTTTGACGCGGCGACCGGCGAGGCGGTACTGCGTTCGTACCATCCGGGGCAGACCATCGATTACGTGCGCGCGGAGACCGGCTGGGATTTGCGCGTCGCGCCGGACGTGCGCGAAACGCCGCCGCCGACCGCGCGCGAGTTGGAAATTATTCGCCGCTACGATCCGCAGGGGTTTTGGACGCGGTGATCCGTAGGGGCGCAGCGTCGCTGCGCCCTACACGCCAATCGAAAATGCCTGATTATCAAGCCATCGATATTCACATCCACATCCAGCCGCTCGAAATGATGAACGCCGAGACGCTCGCGGCATTTGGCGCGCATCACTCCGATTTTGCGGAGATCCGCGAGATTGTCAGCGATCCCGCCAAGTTCCTCAAGTATCTCGACCGAGTTGGCGTCGAAAAAGCCGCGCTCATCAACTATGTGAGTCCGGACGTGATGGGATTCACCGCGGAGGTGAACGACTGGGTCGCGCGCTATGCGCGGCACGCGCCAGAGCGATTGATCCCGTGTGGCTCGGTGCATCCGCGCTTTTGCGACGACTGCGCGGCGGAAGTGGATCGCATCGCCGATTTGGGCATCCGTATGTTGAAGGTGCATCCACCGCACCAATTGATCTATCCGAATGCCTACCGCGACGACCTGCCACAGCAGGCGCGGATTTACGAACGCGCGCAGGCGCTTGGCTTGCCGGTAATGTTCCACACCGGCACGTCGATCTTTCCGAAAGCGCGCAACAAATTCGCGCAGCCGATTTTCATCGACGATGTGCTGGTCGATTTTCCAGAACTCAAGATCATCCTCGCGCACGGCGGGCGACCGCTTTGGATGGACGAGGCGTTCTTTCTCTTGCGCCGCAGCAAAAACGTCTACCTCGATATATCGAGCATCCCGCCGCAGAGTCTGCTCGAATATTTTCCGCGCCTTGAACAGATTGCGGATCAGGTGATGTTCGGATCGGACTGGCCCGGTCCGGGCGTGAAGGATGTCGGCGCGAATCTGGAAAAGTTTCGCGCGCTGCCGCTCTCCGATGTCGTCAAGCAAAAAATCTTGCGCGACAACGCGTTGAAGGTGTTTACGTAAGGCAAATTTGATATTTGCCCAACACAAGAACAGGAGGGTACAATGACTGTCCCGAATCTACCCGAACGTTACAACGCATCGACCACCTTCATCGACGCCAACTTGGAAGCCGGGCGCGGCAACAACCCCGCGATCCTTTACGGCGATCAGACGCTGACGTATGGCGATGTCGCCGCGATGGTGAATCGCACCGGCAACGCGCTCGTCAAGCTGGGCGTGCGGATGGAAGAGCGCGTGATGCTGCTTCTGCTCGATTCGCCGGAATTCGTCGCGAGCTTCTTCGGCGCGATCCGCATGGGCGCGGTGCCGATTCCGACGAACACGCTGCTGCGCCCGGCGGATTACGAATATCTACTGAATGATTCGCGCGCCGTCGCCCTGATTGTCAGCGAGCCGCTTTGGGCGAGCATCGAGCCGATCCGCGAAAAACTGAAATGGCTCAAGCACGTCATCGTCGTCGGCAAGAATCCAGCAGGCACGCTCAACTTCGCCGACTGGATAAAGAACGAATCGGCGGAACTTACGCCCGCGGATACCGCGCGCGACGACGCGTGCTTCTGGCTCTACAGCTCCGGCACGACCGGCTTTCCGAAAGGCGCGGTGCATCTCCAGCACGATATGGTCTACTGCGCGGAGAACTATGCGCGCGGCGTGCTGAACATCAACGAGCGCGATCGCACCTTTTCGGTAGCGAAATTGTTCTTTGCCTATGGTCTCGGCAATGGATTATATTTCCCGTTCTACGTCGGCGCGACGACGGTCTTGTACCCCGGTCGCCCGGAACCCAAACCGATCTACGAAGTCGCGACGAAATACCAGCCGACGCTGTTATTTGGCGTGCCGACCGCGTACGCCGGCTTGCTCGCGGTTGAAGACACCGCAGCATACAACCTGAGTTCGGTGCGGCTGTGCGTCAGCGCGGGCGAAGCGCTGCCCAAGGCGCTGTACGACAAGTGGCTTGCCAGGTGGGGCGTCGAAATTCTCGACGGCATCGGCTCGACCGAAATCCTGCACATTTTCATTTCGAATCGCGCGAAACAAGCGCGCGCCGGTTCGTCCGGCAAGATCGTGCCGGGGTACGACGCGCGCGTCGTCGATGAAGAGGATCGCGATCTGCCGCAGGGCGAGGTCGGCAATCTGTTGATCCGCGGCGATTCGATCTGCGCGTACTACTGGAACAAGCACACGAAAACGAAAGAGACGATCTTCGGCGACTGGATTCGCACCGGCGACAAGTATATGATCGACCAGGACGGATACTTTTGGTACCAGGGTCGCTCGGACGATATGCTGAAAGCTGGCGGCATCTGGGTTTCGCCGGTGGAAGTGGAAGCGACATTGATGCTGCACCCGGCGGTACTCGAGTGCGCGGTCATCGGCTTGCAGGACAAGGACGAGTTGGTGAAACCGAAAGCGTTTGTGGTTCTGAAGCAGGGACATGCCGGCTCGCCGGAATTGGAATCCGAATTGAAAACGTTTGTCAAAGACAAGATCGCCGCATACAAATATCCGCGCTGGATTGAGTTTACCAACGAGTTACCCAAGACCGCGACCGGCAAGATTCAGCGCTTCCGACTGCGCCAGCGCGAAGCGACGCCGCGAGTTCCGTAGATTTCTCGCGCGCGAGCAATCAGGCGATTGCACCGTAGAGGCGCGGAGTTCGCAGAGAGGAAACAAGAAAGCTCTGCATTCTCCGCGCCTCTATGGTTGAAGTTGGCGATTCGGACGGCGGTTGCTCGTGGAGAGAAATGTGCTATCATTAGCCGGGCGATCATTCCATGGACCTCTCCGCTACCATTCGTTACCTTGGCGAACTGCTTGGGCAGGCGATCAGCGAGCAGGAATCGCCCGCGTTGTTCGATACGGAAGAGCGCATCCGCGCGCTCGCCAAGGCGCGCCGCGCGGGCGATGATGCCGCTGCCGCGCAACTGGCGGAGCAGGTCGCCGCGCTTGCCATCGATCAAGCGCGCGCGGTCGCGTCGGCATTCACGCTCTACTTTGATCTGGCGAATCTCGCCGAAGAAGCCCAGCGCGTCGACGCGCTCCGCGAGCGCGAACGCGCGCAGCATCCCGCGCCGATCGGCGAGTCTATCGCCGAAGCGATTGGAACGCTCAAACAGCGCGGCGTCTCGTCCGAGCAGATGGCGCGGCTCCTGCGCGATCTGCGGATCGAACTCGTACTGACCGCGCATCCCACCGAAGCCAAGCGTCGCACAATTCTTTCCAAGCTCCAGCGCATTTCTGGCATCCTCCACGCGCTGAACGAAACCAATCCGCTCCCGCGCGAACGCGAAGCGTACTCGGACGCCATCCGCGCGGAGATCACGAGTCTGTGGCTGACCCATCGCGCGCGCACGCGGCGTCCCGCGGTGACGGACGAAGTCCGCACTGGGCTGTACTTTGTCAACGCGATCCTGTGGGACGCGCTGCCGCGTATCTATGCTGACCTCGACGTTGCGCTCGCGCAGTTCTACCCCGACCTCGCCGCGCCCAAGCGATGGCTGACGCTTGCCTCGTGGATTGGCGGCGACCGGGGTGGCAATCCGAACGTGACGACCGAAGTCACGGCGGAGACGCTGCGGTTGCATCGCGGGCTGGCGGTCGAGCGGCACCGCGCGGAATTGCAAGACCTCTCGCGCCGGCTCAGTTTGGACGAGCATCGCGTTCCGCCGCCGCGCGAACTTCAGGTGTGGCTCGAGTCGCGGCACCCGCTGCCGGCGCGCGTTGCATTTCTCGAAACGCGTTATACGAACGAGCCGTACCGCCTCATCCTCTCGCTGCTCGCCTCCGATTTGGAATACGCGTCGCAGGACGATATGACGGCGCGCCTGCTGGAAGATACGCCGCACACCGCGCGGCTTCACTTTTCCGATCTCGCCGCGCCACTCGATTGGATCGCGCGCGCGGTGCCGCCGCGCCTCGTCCAGGATCGATTGAAAACCGTGCGCCGCCAACTCGACATTTTTGGTTTGCACGCGGTGCGGCTGGACATTCGTGAGGATTCGGCGCGGTTGGCGTCCACGCTCGGCGAGATTTTGCGCGCGCTGAACATCGCGGCGGATTTCGAGAATCTGGACGACGTGGCGCGGACGCGCATTCTGCTCGGTCTGCTGGCGCAGCCCGGGCGTCCGGCGTCGCTCGCGAAAAATCCCGGCGTGACCGCCGATACCGCCGAGACCTGGGCGCTCTTTCGACTGCTCGCGCGCGCCATTCAAGTCTACGGTCGTGAACTCTTTGGTCCCTTTATCATTTCGATGACGCGCGGTCCCGCCGATGTGCTGACCGTGCTTCTGCTCGCGCGCTGGTCGGGGTCCGAGCCAAATCTGCAAATCGTTCCACTGTTTGAAACGCTGGACGACCTCGCCGCCGCGCCGCGCGTTCTCGCCGATCTATTTTCTCTCGAGGTCTATCGCGCGCATCTTGCGGCAAGCCGGGACGAACAGATGGTGATGATCGGTTACTCCGACAGCAACAAGGATTGCGGCTTTCTCGCGGCGAACTGGGCGTTGTACCAGGCGCAGGAGCAAATCACGCGGGTGTGCCGCGAGCGCAGCGTGCGTTTGACGCTCTTCCACGGACGCGGCGGCACCGTCGCGCGCGGCGGCGGGCCGGCGAATCGCGCGATTCGCGCACAGCCGCCGGGAACGGTGAACGGTCGCTTCCGCGTGACCGAGCAGGGTGAGACGATTGTCTCGCGCTATTCCGATCCCGAACTGGCGCATCGGCATCTGGAGCAGATCACGAGCGCAGTGATATTGGCGAGCGTGCCGAGTGACGAGAGCCGAGAGCAAGTCGGATCAAACTTCGACACCCGTCGCTCGTCACTCGCCACTCGGCCGGAATGGCGCGCCGCGATGGACGCAATGTCGGCTGTCGCGCGCGACGCGTACCGCGCGCTCGTGTACGCGACGCCGGGGTTTATCGATTTTTGGCTTGCCGCGACACCGCTGGATGAAATCAATCGACTCAGCATCGGCTCGCGCCCGGCGACGCGCGCGAGCGACGGCTTGCAGATCACGCGCATCCGCGCGATCCCGTGGGTTTTTTCGTGGATGCAGGCGCGATTCAATCTGCCGAGCTGGTACGGATTGGGCACCGCGTTGAGTCGTCAGCCGCTGGCGCTGCTACAGGAGATGTACGCGGCGTGGCAATTCTTTCGCGCGCTGCTCGACAATACCGAAATGTCGCTGCTCAAAGCCGACATCGACATCGCCGCGCTCTATGCCGCGCTCTATGCCGCGCTCGCGCCGGAGCGCGAGCAAGCCGAGAGCATCTTTCGCCAGATTCGCGTCGAGTACGACCTGACGCGTCGGATCGTTCTGCAGATCACGCAGCATTCGGAGTTGATGGAAGAAGACGCGGTGATTCAGCACTCGGTACAGCTGCGCAACCCGTACGTCGATCCGTTGAATTACATCCAGGTCGAGATGCTCAAGCGGCTGCGCGCGCTGCCGGACCAGAATGGTGCAGAGGCGGACGCGTTGCGTGAGGTCATCAGCATTACGATCAACGGAATTGCCGCGGGGTTGAGAAATACCGGGTAACAAAAACCTTGCGAAGGTTTTATGAACTTGACAATTGGCAATATAGCGTAGGGGCGAACCACTGGTTAGCCCCTACTGTTTCTTTCGCTTGTCGGTGAACCGACGTGCCTTCAGCTCAAAACGCGGCAGCGTTTCCGGCGTCGCCAGTTTCACTCCAACGCGCAAGCCCAATCGATGCGACGCGTCACGCGCAATGGCATCAATAACGGATTGCGGATTCGCGCCCGCCACCTCGACCTGGATTTCCAACTCGTCCATCTCTTCGACGCGGTCGAGGACGACGGCGAACTCTTGGACTTCAGGATGCTCGCGCACGATCGCCTCGATCGCGCTGGGGAAGATGTTGATCCCGCGCACGATCAGCATCTGATCGATGCGTCCGATGATCCCGCCATCCATCCGTGCGAACGTCCGCCCACAGTCACACGTCGCGCGGTTGAGTCGCACCTGATCGCCGGTGCGATAGCGTATGACCGGCGAGCCGAGGCGATCCAAATTGGTGATGACCAATTCTCCTTCGTCGGCAGGTTTCCCCGTGTGCGGATCGATGACTTCGATAACGAATTCTCCCTCGTTCAAGTGCACGCCGCGCTCCGCGACGCACGTAAAACCGTGCGCGCCAACTTCAGTCGCGCCAGTATGATCGGTCAACTTCGCGCCCCACGCCTCCTCGATCCGCGCTTTCGTCCCGGGAATGCTCCCGCCCGGCTCGCCCGCGACGACGATGCGCCGCACGCCCGCCGCGCGTAAATCGATTTTCTCTTTCGCTGCGATTTCCGCGAGGTGCAGCGCGTAACTCGGCGTGCAGCAGAGCGCGGTCGCGTTCAGATCGATCAAGTTACGCAACCGCTGGTACGAATCCTGCGCGCCGCCGGAGATTGCCAGCGCGCCAACTTTTTCCGAGCCAGCCCACGCCGCCCAAAATCCAATGAACGGTCCGAACGAGAACGCGAAAAAAATGCGGTCGTGCGCGCCGATGCCCGCGCCGTGATAGACCGCGCCCCAGCAGCGCGCCCACCAGTCCCACGATTCGCGCGTGTCGAGCCAGCGCAGCGGCTTGCCCGTCGTGCCGGAGGTTTGGTGCAGGCGAATGTACTTTTCGATTGGATAGGTGAGGTTGGCGCCAAAGGGCGGATGCGCGTCCTGATCGTCGACGAGTTCCTGCTTGCGCGTGAACGGCAGCCGCGCGATATCGGCGGCGGATTTGAACTCGCGCGCATCGGTCAAGCCGGCGTCGCGCAGTTTCTTGCCGTAAAACGGATTCGACGCGAGCACCTCGCTCAAAAGCGTCTGCATTCGCGCGGTCTGGTGTCGCGTCAATTCTTCGCGACTCGCAGTCTCGATTGCGCGGTCAAAGTAGGTGACGTTCATCGGCAGCCCCTTCGTGGAATGAGCCAATTGACCAATTTGCCAATGAGCCAAGATGCGGCGTAAGAGGTTTGGTTCATTGGCTCATTGGAGAATTGGCTCATTGACCCAGTTTTTCTAACGCGCGCGCCACGTACACGCGCACCATTTTTTTGCGCCACGCGTACGACGCGTCCGCGTTGTCCATCGGCTTGGCGGGTTTGTATGCAGCTTCCGTTGCCGCGTCGATCACATCCGGCGTCAGCTTCTGTCCGATAAAAATCTTTTCCGCGTCGATCGCTTGTACCGGGTGCGACGCGATCGCGCCGAGCACGATGCGCGCGTGTTCGACGATGCCGTTCGGCGCGACGCGCAGCGCGGCAGCAACGCCGAGAATTGGGAAATCGATCGAGCCGCGGCGGCGCAGTTTGAGGTACGTCGAGCGCAAGCCATCCGCCGGCGGCAGAACGATTTCGGTGAGGATTTCGTCGCGCGCTTTGGCGAGATAGTTCATTCCGTCGTCGCGGTACAGCGCCGACGCCGGAATCTCCCGCGCGCCATTCGGTCCGACGAGCCGCACGCGCGCATCGAGCGCGACCGCGACCGGCGCACAGTCGGTTGACGAGATCGCCCAGCAGCGATTGCCGCCCGGCGCGACGAGGCAGATGTCGCCATCTTTTTTCATACAAAAGCCAATCGCCTTGCGCCAAAAGTACGTTTGATCGTAATAGTTGCAGCGCGTGTCGAGACACAGGTTGCCGCCGATGGTGCCGGCGTTCCGCAGTTGCGGCGATGAGACGAGTGATGCGGCAGTCGTCAGCGCTGGGTAGTTTAGTTGGGTGGTTAGGTGGTTGGATAGTTGGGTCAAAGTGATTCCGGCGCCGATAACAAGATTGCCGTTATCGCGTTTGATGCCGCACAGTTCGCGCAGATGGCTCAAGCCGATAAGGTATTTCGGTTCGAACTGGCGTCGTTTCATGTTGGGAAATAGGTCCGTGCCGCCCGCGACGAGCATTGCGTCGCTGGCGCGTTCGCTCAGCAGTTTCACCGCGTCGCCGAGACTCTTGGGTGCAAGATATTCAAATGGAGGCAACCGTAACATTCGAATTTGTTCCTTGAATCTTTTCGCGTTTGTTGATACCGTGGACGTTGGATGCAGCGTCCCTACATCGGTTAGATTCCCAAATACTGTTTTTCGACCTCGGGATTGTCTCGCAGTGAATTAGGCGTCCCTTCGAAGACGATGCGACCTTTGTTCATCACGTAAACTCGGTCGGCGACTCTAAGTGCCATCGTCAAATTCTGCTCGACGAGGAGGATCGATTGTTTTTTTGCCTTGAGCTCCAGCAGCAGACGCGCGATCTCGTGCACGATGAGCGGCGCAAGACCCTCCGTCGGCTCGTCCATCAACAGCAGCTCCGGATTCGACATCAACGCGCGGCCGATCGCAACCATCTGTTGTTCGCCGCCGGAAAGTTCGTCGCCGCGATGTTTTTCGCGCTCGGACAGGCGCGGCATCTGTTGGTACACCGCGGACAAATCCCAGCCCTTGCCATTTGTTCTCCGCGCGGCGAGCATCAAATTTTCGCGCACGGTGAGGTCTGGAAAGATGCGTCGCCCTTGTGGAACCAGACCAATGCCCGCGCGGGCGATGCGATCGGATGGGAGGTGCGTGATGTCGCGCGCGTTGAAAAAGATGGTGCCGGTGCGCGGCGGCGTAAAGCCGATGATGCTGCGAAGGGTCGTCGTCTTGCCGGCGCCGTTGCGACCCAAGAGACAAACAACTTCGCCCGCGTTCACCCGCAGGGTGACGCCTTGCAGGATGTAGCTATCGCCATAATAGGTGTGAATACCGTTGACTTGAAGCATATGGAAAGGTAATTGTCTAGTTCCGATGCAAGGAATTGATGAGCTTCTAACTGATGCGGTTCATTGAGGAGGTCTCTTCTTTGCGATCCAATCGGTATTGGCCGACATCTCCTTTGCTACAAATGTGGCACATTCAGAGATTATCGGATTCGATTCGACCAAATCTTCCAAGTCGGGAGGGACACGATCTGTGATGTGCTGAGAAATACTGTACGCAAGGTATATCGAACCTAACAAGAGTCGCCAAGTTACATCCATACCAGTCGCTTCAGAAACTGGTTTACCCCCAAGGTTCGTCTTCAATTCGGAAGCAAAAATCCACATTGCTGTTTGAGCATTCAGCGGCTCGCCCTTAATCATCTGAATGAGCAACTTTAAGTCCAATGTGCCTCGTCCGTCAGGCAATTGGCCAAGACAATAGTTTATGGTCTCTGAAAGCCAAACACCGGCAGGGGTATCGCTAAACAGAATCTCCCGAACCGGTTTGGCAATTCGCTCAAGAGGATCTGAAACTGGAAAAAGGTACTTGCCCAAGCCCACTGGCGCTGCAAAGTAAATTGCACCAATACCATTCCAGACGGGCAACGATTGATGCTTGAACACAAATTTGAATTTTTCAAGTCTTAAACGCTCTTCATCCGACAAACCTGAAATAAAAGCGCCTCGTTGAAGGGATGGTCGCATTATTGCAGGATGAATTGTAATTACGAGAGCACTTTTGGGAATGGAAGTTGTGGGAAACGCATAAATCGCACCAAATTCAGTCTTGGGATCAGGACCCGGTAGATAGTCGTAGGCTCCCTCCGCGAAGTATAGAGCAATATCGTACGAAAAGGTAGTATCAATTAGGTCTGTTGGAAATCCGTAATGCTGCAGTATAGCTTGCTGATGTTCTCTGAGTATACCACTGGGGTATGCTGTTTTTACAACGTCGAGCCGCATGATTTCAAACAAAAACTGTTGAGCTCTTTCTGTTTCGCGCTTAACGAATTCGTCGCCTCCTTGCATAGCTCGAAACGAGCTAGTGGTTAACTTCCAGCGACTGTCGTAATGTCCTCGAAGCAACAGTGTCTGATTTGCCCAAAGAATCCTGATCAAGAAAAGGGCCGCAAAAGCATCATCGAAAACAAACGTTTCAGGACACTTTATCCAATCATCAAATAACCGACACCATCGTTCGGCTATCCAATCACAAATCGGAGTGAAATCAGAGCTAAAGCGCCTAGCCTCAGTCCCACTACTTCCGTAAGTAATATCACCATACGCAGCGCAATACTTTGTTCGTCGTGAGAATACTTCTTTTTGATCTCCAATCTTGGCCCATAAGAGATCGGCCGATCTAAAGAGAAACTCCCAGTCTCTGACCCACAACTCTGGAATTGGGATTTTCATTTGGTTCTCCAACTACTATGTCAGACTATCAGTGGCCCATCGGTTGCCTGCCAACTCATTCCCAACACCCAGGTAAACTTCCATCACGCGCGGATCGTCGCGCACCTGATCGGCCGACCCATCGGCGATGACTTCGCCATAATGAAGCACGGTGACTCGCTCAGCCAATCCGAACACCACGTCCATATCGTGCTCGATAATCAGCAGGGTCATCTCACGCGGCATTTCGCGCAGGATCGATGTGAGCCGCGTCGTCTCCGCCGGCGACATCCCCGCCGCGGGCTCGTCGAGCAGCAAGACTCGCGGCTGCGTTGCCAATGCGATCGCCACTTCGAGTTGCCGCTGTTCTCCGTACGAGAGGTCGCGCGCAAGCGAGTGGCGTCGATCCGCCAAGCCCACGGACTCCAAACTGGCTTGAATGAGGTTGGAATGGTTCGCATCTGGGGAACGAAAATTTCTCAGTCCGATGCTCTTGTCGGGATGTCCCGCCAGTCGCACATTCTCCCATACGCTCAAGCCCAAAAACAGGTTGTTTCGCTGAAACGTGCGCGCCATGCCGAGTCGCGCGCGTTGATCTAGCGAGAAACCGGTGATGTCGCGTCCGGAAAAGTAAACATGCCCCTCGGTCGGTTCGAGTTGACCGCTGATCAAATTGAACAAGGTTGTCTTGCCGGCGCCGTTCGGTCCGATGATTGCGCGCCGCTCGCCTGGCGCAACGCTCAGTGAAACGCCAT
>DAIDTM010000391.1 GCA_027457205.1 Anaerolineae bacterium
CCCCTCGCCCCTTGCCACTTGTCATCGGCACGCGTGGCTCCGCGCTCGCGCAGTGGCAGACGAACTATGTCATCGCCGCGCTGAAAAGAATCGCGCCGGATTTGCAGATCGAGACGCGCATCATCAAGACGACTGGCGACGCAGACCAGACGCGTTCGCTTGCCGACCTAGGTGGATTGGGCGCGTTCACGAAAGAAATCGAGAACGCGCTGCTTGCGCGTGAGATCGATTTGGCGGTGCATAGTCTCAAGGATCTACCGACCGACACGGCTACTGGCTTGACGATTGCGGCGATCCCAGACCGCGAAGACCCGCGCGACTGCATCGTTTCGCGGCATCGGCTTGGTTTGATGGGATTGCCGCGCGATGCACGCATCGGCACGTCGAGCGCGCGGCGCGCGGCGCAAGTGCGCGCGCTCCGACCCGACACGCAAATCGTTCCATTGCGTGGCAACGTGGACACGCGCCTCCGCAAAGCGCAGAGTGACGATTATGATGCCGTCGTGCTGGCAGCCGCCGGTATCACGCGTCTTGGGCGCGCGGGCGAAATCACGGAATATTTGCCGCTGGAGAAATTCCTGCCCGACCCAGGTCAGGGCGCGCTTGCCATCGAGATTCGCGCGGACGATACGGAACTTGCGGTCCTCGTAGCGCAACTTGATGACGCGGCGACACGCGCCGCGGTGAGCGCGGAACGCGCGTTTTTGCGCGCGCTCGGTGGCGGTTGTCGGATGCCGATTGGCGCGTTCGCGGAATTGCGCGGCGCGGAGTTGCACCTGCGCGGCGTAATCGCCTCCGACGATAGCGCGCACCTTTCGCGCGGCGAGATTCGCGGCGACGCGGCGCGCGCGGAGGAATTGGGCGCGGAGTTGGCGCGGAATTTGGTAGAAGCGCAGCATGCTGCGCTCCTACGCGGCAAACGCATCCTTGTCACCCGTGCGCGTGAACAAGCAAGCGTGCTCGCCGAAAAGATCCGCGCGCTCGGCGGCGAAGCGATTGAGCTGCCGACGATTGCGTTTGCGCCCCTCGAAGACTTTGCCGAACTCGACCGCGCGCTCATGCGTGCGAAGGAATTCGACTGGATCGTGTTCACGAGCGCGAACGGCGTGCGATTTGTTGCAGAGCGATTAGGCGCGCTTGGGCTGAGTTCGCAGGTGCTTGCAACAGCAAAGATCGCGGCGATTGGACCCGCCACCGCACGCGCGTTGCAAGACCTGGGTTTGCGCGTCGATTTTGTGCCGACGAAATTTCTCGGCGAGCAAATCGCGCTCGAACTGCCGATCGCGCGCGGACAGCGCGCGCTACTTTTGCGTGCCGACATCGTCTCCGATGTGCTGGCGCGCGGATTGGAAGCGCGCGGCGTCGCGGCGACGAACATCGACGCGTACCGCACGGTGCTGCCAACGGCGCGCGCGATTGATTTGCAAAACGTCGATGCCGTCACGTTCACGAGCTCATCGACGGTCAAGAATTTTGTGGCGCTGCAAAACGACATCGGAAATGCCGCCGTGTTCTGCATCGGTCCCGTAACCGCCGACGCCGCGCGCGAGCTGGGGCTGCGCGTGGATGCCGTCGCGACCGAACACACGATCGATGGGCTAGTGAGCGCGATGATTGAGCACTATTCGGTTTCAAATCGTTTCAAATAATTCAATCGGGTTTCATCTGGCTCGGCAAGATGAAACTACGTGCAACCACCTGAAGCAAAGGAAATGTGCCGTATGCTGCGAGAAAACATTCAGTTAGCCACTCGGGACGAGTCACCCGCCGGCGCGCGGTTTCCGACGACGCGGATGCGCCGAATGCGCCGCACGGAAAACCTGCGCGCGCTCGCGCGCGAAACGGAACTGAACGCGCGCGATTTTGTCTATCCACTCTTCATTGTGCACGGCACAAACGTGCGCGAGGAAATTTCTTCGATGCCCGGCGTGTACCACGAATCGCCCGACGTGCTCGCGCGCGAAATCGAAGAGGTGAGCGCGCTCGGAATTCCCGGCGTGCTTTTGTTCGGCTTGCCGGCGCGCAAGGATGAAGTGGGAAGCGAAGACTATGACGAGCACGGCATCGTGCAGGAAGCGATTCGCGTCTGCAAGCGCGTCAACCCGGCTCTCATCGTGATGACCGATGTGTGCATGTGCCAGTACACGTCGCACGGTCATTGCGGCATCGTGCGTGACGGAATGATCGATAACGACGAGACGTTGAGATATTTGGGAATGACTGCCGTGTCGCACGCCGCCGCCGGCGCGGACGTGGTCGCGCCCAGCGCGATGATGGACGGACAGGTGGGCGCGATTCGCGCCGCGCTCGACGCGCAAGGGTTCACCGATACCGCCATTCTCGCCTACGCGTCCAAGTACGCGTCGTCATTCTACGGACCGTTCCGCGAAGCCGCGGACTCGCCGCCGCAATTCGGCGACCGGCGGCAGTACCAAATGGACCCCGCCAACGCGCGCGAGGCGCTGCGTGAGACCGCGCTCGACATCGCCGAAGGCGCGGACATGGTGATGGTCAAGCCCGCGCTCGCGTACCTCGATATCATCCACCGCGTGCGCGATGCGTTCGATCTGCCGGTCGCGGCGTACAACGTTAGCGGCGAGTATTCGATGGTGAAAGCCGCGGCGCGCAATGGCTGGCTCGACGAGCAAAAGATCGCGCTGGAAATCTTGACCGCGATCAAGCGCGCCGGCGCGGATATGATTCTGACGTACTTTGCCAAAGACGCGGTAGAGTGGTTGAAGCGATAGATTTCACCGCAGAGTCGCAGAGAACGCAGAGAAAAAACTCTGCGCCCTCCGCGTCTCAGTGGTAAGAATTGAGTGGACAATGAGTGATTTTCGCTTCGTACAATACTTGGCTTTCAAAACGGATTCCGCGTGGCGGCGCTTGCCGGACGGCGAGCGCGCGCACGGGCGCGAAGAATTTGCGCGCGAGCTTGAACGCGCGGAGGGCGTCACAACCTTTGCTTACAGCACGCTCGGAATGAAATCGGATGCGGATTTGTTTCTCTGGCGCATGAGCGACGCGCCCGACCCACTTCAAGAATCGCTGAGCCGATTGCTGCTGACCGGACTGGGTCGCTATCTCGAACTCACCCACTCGTTCGTCGGCTTGATTCGCCAATCGACCTACGTCCGCCGTCAGGATTCGCAGGAGCAAGCGATTTTTGAAAAGGAGCGGCTGCGTTACCTGATCGTCTATCCGTTTTCGAAAACGATCGAGTGGTACCTGATGAGCAAAGAAGCGCGTCAGGGAATGATGAACGAGCACATTCGCATCGGTCACGAATTTCCGACGGTGCGTCAAGTTCTGGTCTACTCGACGGGACTCGACGACCAGGAATTCATCGTCTCGTACGAGACGGAAGACCTTGCCGCGTTTCAGCAGCTCGTGATTGCGCTGCGCGACACTGAGGCGCGGCGTTACACGCTACGCGACACGCCGATCTTTACGTGCGTGTATCGTCCGCTCGCGGAAACCTTGGCATTGCTGGGATGATGGAATGAAACGAGTAGCCATCATCGGCGGCGGTATTGCGGGACTGGCAACTGCTTACTACTTGCACGAACGCGGACGCGGCGTGGTCGATTATACATTGATCGAGAGCGCACCCAAGTTCGGCGGGAAAATCACGTCGGCGCGCGAGAACGGTTTTGTGGTTGAAGGCGGACCGGATTCCTTCCTGACCACCAAGACCGCCGCGCTCGAACTGTGCCGCGCGCTCGGATTGGGCGGTCAACTCATCGGCACGAACGACGCGGGACGCAAGGTGTTCGTGTGGAGCCGCGGGCATCTGCGTGCGATGCCGGACGGCGTGATGCTCATCATCCCGACGAAACTAATGCCGTTCGTCACATCGCCGCTGATTTCTCCGCTCGGCAAAATGCGGATGGGAATGGACGCGCTCATTCCACCGCGCCGCGATGATGGCGACGAATCGCTGTCGCATTTTGTGCGGCGTCGCCTCGGCGCGGAAGCGCTCGACAAAATTGCCGAACCGATGATCGCCGGCATTTACGTCGCCGACGCGGAGAACCTGAGTCTGCAAAGCACGTTCCCGCGTTTTCTCGATATGGAGAAAAAATACGGCGGTCTGCTGCGCGGCGTGATCGCGCAAAAACGCGCGGCAAACGGCAATGGCAGAAACGGAAACGGCAAGTCCGCTACGTCGATGTTCATGACGCTGCGCGGCGGCTTGCAGGACTTGACCGACGCGATTGTCGCGCGGCTCGAACGCGACGCGTTGCTGCCCAATCGCTCGGTTGTCGCCGTGACGCGCGACGGCGGCGCGTACGATCTCGCGCTGAACGACGGCGCGCACCTGCACGCCGACGAAATCGTTTTTGCATCGCCGGCATACGC
>DAIDTM010000392.1 GCA_027457205.1 Anaerolineae bacterium
AAACCGCGCGTCCCAATCGCGCTCGGTCTTGCCGCCGCCGAGCGCGTCGATCTCGTCCTGCGATGGCACGGAGCGAATCGGCGTGGACGCGGAGACGTACTTGGTGTAGATGCCGGACGAGTAGCCGTACTCGACCTCGCGCTCGCCCACCTTCACCTTGCCCACGCCGGATGGAAAATTCAGATTGAGGTTCACGCCCGGGAAGAGATCGAAGCGTTGGGTGCTGAGCGCGTACTGCACCATCGCGCGGCTCGCGCTGACGCGCATCTTGAGATCGGTTGGCGTCATCGGAATGAATTTCGATTCGCCTTCGGTGGTGCCGCGCGTGATCGCCCAACCGATGGGCGGCTCGTTGAGCAGCAGCCCCACGTCGCCCGCCATCACGCGCTGGATGAGCGGCTTGTAGTCCGCGTCGTACGTGGCGACCGGGAACGCGCGGCGGTATTCGTCGATCGTGCCGATCTGCGCCGCGCTGTGCTGCTTGCCGTAATCGGTCTGCGCGTAGATTTGCAGGAGGCGCGTGAGGACGTTCTGCTGCGCCTGCGCGGGATCGGCGAGCGCAGCGTGCCAGGGTTGCACGAGCGCGTTGAGCATCGCGAGCATCTGCGGCGGGTTGGTGGCGGACACTGATGCGGCTCCGGCGTGGTGGGATGGATTACGATTCAATTTTGTATGCTCAAGGTCGCCTTTCCATTGGCAAGGCGCGCGAGCTGGTGGATATGCCGCTCTGGGAATTTCGGCAATTGCTTGCCTCGCGCCGAATTCCTCCGCATTACGATGCGGCTGATCTGGAGGACGATGTCGCTACCCTGAAGCAAATGGGACGGCTATGATTGTCGTCGTCAGCAACACGTCACCGCTGACAAATCTTGCCGCGATTGGGCAATTCGTGTACTGTCCGCTAACATCTTGAACAGTTGACGGAAACGGAGCCGCGCGCCCCATCGCACCCGGCTTCCGCCGATCCGCGCCGAACTCCACGCGGAGGTCCTCGCGTATCATCAAGCGCATCCGACCGAAGGGTGTCGTAGTGTTGCGAATGCCATTAACCAAGCGCACCAGTGGGAGAAAGTGATTGGTCGTAAAAAACCTGCGGGCGTGGTTGGCGGACAAAACGTCTGGGCAGGTGAGTCGCCTGCTCAAACGCTTGCGCGTGCATGGACTGATCAAGAAAGTGGGGAACCGCTACAAGTATTATCTGACTGAGCTGGGGCGCCAGATTGCCACCATGACGCTCAAGATACGCGAGACGTGCGTTATCCCAACCCTGGCTCAGACCGTTAAGACGACTGCCTGATTTTCTTGCCCAATGTGCAAGGATTCTATTGGAAGGTACTAAACCTTAAATGCGCCTACCATCGCGCGCCATTTCGGCGCTTCTTCCGGCGAGAACGGCGCGTAGAACGTGACGCGGTCGAGCAAGCCGGCGTAGCGCGCTTTGATCCGCGCGGGAACCTCGTCCGGCGGCGCGATGATCGCGACCTCGTTCAGGATGTCGTCGGTGATGAGCGCGGGCATCTCGTCCCACTTGCCGCGCGCGGCGAGCGCGCCGAGTTTCTGGTTGACCTCGCCCCAGCCGTGAACGTCGAGCACCGTCTTGTACGTCGGCGTGGACGCGTAAAAGGAAATCTGCTGCCGCGCGGCGTCGCGCTCGTCGTCATTCATCGCGACGAAGATCGCGCTGGAAAGCTGGACGTCCGCGCGCGCGCGGTGCGCGGCAGACGCGCCCTGCGCGATGCTGGGCAGCACGATCTCGCGGATATACTGGGCGGTGTGGAACGGATGGACGTGAAAGCCCTGGCACAATTCGCCGGCGACGCGGCAGAGGTGCTCGTTCACGCCGGCGATGTAAATCGGAATGTCGGGATGTGCAATCGAGCCGGGATCGAAGAATGGCGTCATCAGCGTCAGTTTGTAAAACTCGCCGCGGAAATTCAGTTTCGTCCCGTTCTGCCACGCGTCCCACAGCGCGCGCATCGCCAGAATCATCTCACGCAGTTTCGCCGCGGGCGCTTCCCACGTCATTCCAAAGCGCCGCTCGATGTGCGCTTTAACTTGTGTGCCGAGTCCGAGGATAAAGCGTCCGTTGGATGCGTTCGCCAGGTCCCACGCGATGTGTGCGAGGACGGTGGGGCTGCGCGGAAACGCCACCGCAATCGCCGTGCCGAGTTCGATGCGCGTGGTATGCTCGGCGGCGATGGCAAGCGGCAGGAACGGCTCGTGTTGCGTCTCGCTCGTCCACAAGCCATCGAATCCGATCTCTTCCGCCGCGCGCGCGACCTGGGGCATTTCCAGCAAGTTGGGGACGAGAACGCCAACGTCGATTTTCATTTCAGTCTCCAGTGGTCAGCAGTCAGTCGTCAGACACAAGCGGCAGGAACCACCAGTCGGGCTACTGATGACTGCCTACTTGATTCGGTACCCAATTTCCTCGTTGTTGAACACCCACGCAACGACATCGCCGATATTGATCTCGTCCGTCAGGTACGCCTCCCGCGTCACCGCCGCGCTGCCGCGCCCGCGCAACTGCTTGCGCGCACGGTGCATCCGCTCGAACCGTTCTTTCCAGCGCGCGAAATTCTCCGGGCGCAGATCGACCCAGCCCTTGCGCGCGAACGCGTCGATGGCGTCGGGCGTCAGCGGCACACGATTCGTGTCGGCGCGCTCCGGGATGCGAATGAACGGACCGCGGAAGATGCGCGCGCCGTCCGGCGCGAGGATCGGCAAACCAACCGAAGTGATGGTCTGGCGCAACGATTCGTGTCGCACGATGTATCGGTAGAGCGTGTTCGCTATCGTCTTGGGCGACTGCGCCAGCACGCGGCTGAGCGTGTGGTATCGCATCTTGAGCAGGTACGCTTCGTACAGCAATTTGGAAATTTCCGGCGGACCCAATTGTCCCAGCGCGATGCTTGGCACGCCGGTCTCTTTCTCCAATCGCTCGACATCTTCCAGCACAGTGCGCCGCAATTGCCCGGCGCGATAAGTCGGATCGAGCACCGCGCCGTCGATCGCGGCGATCACATCACCGCCGGTGTTCTGCCCTTTGATTTCCAAGACCACCTTACTCGCGATCTCCTCCGGCGTGATAAATTCCATCTGCCCCACCGCGGTGATCGCTTCGAACTCGCCTTTGGTGAACAGACCGTTCTCGCCGGTGTCGATGACCGCCATTTGCAGCTTGCCCAGATTTTTGTATTGCTTGAGATCGTCGTGCAGAATCAACGCATCGACCAGGGGCTTGCTTTGGCTGTTGTAAACGTGCACCGCTTCGCCGCGCTCGGTGATCGAGCGGATCGTAATGTCTGCATAGCCGATCATCGCGGCGGGCTTGATCTCCTTGACGATGGGCGCGCCGGGAGTACGCGCCATCAGGAACATCAAGCCGGTGTGCGCGAACGCGACGGCGGTCTTGGACATTAGCTTGGCGGAGGGTTTGTCCTCGCCGTGCGTGTACGGAATGTTCAAGCCCATCCCGCCGGTGCCGGTCGTGCCGATCTTCAAATACAGCCGCGTGCCGACGTGTTCCGTCGCGCGCAGAACCAGAATTACGTGGCGGACCAGCTGCGGCACCGCCTGCGATAACACGAGACCATCGAACGCGGCTTTGGCGCTCTGGCGCATCTGCTCCAGTTCCGTGATGCCGCTCCGCAGCGCCGCTTCCGTCGCGCTGCCCGTCTGCGCGTTCATCGATTGGCTCAGCGTCTCGATGCGCGCGAACAGCGCGTCCAGCCGCTGCCGGGCGATGATCGACGCGGTGTAAACGTCTTGATAGCTGATCGCGGTCGCGGTGTTGATGCTGTCGACGATCACGTCGGGCTTGATTTCGTGAATCAGCTGGACGAGGCGCGAACGCGCATACGCCGCGTCGAGATCGCCCATCAGATCGTCAAAGAGATTTTCGCGGCGAGCGGGGCTTTGGAGGAGCGCGCCGCGTTTTTCGTCGGTAAAGTCCGCGCGCACAAACACGTCGCCCCAGACGCCGACGAATTGCACAGAGGGAAATTCTTTTTCGAGGGGACCGATCACTTCGCGCACTTCGCGCTGGTACAGCGAAGCGAGGACGATCTTTTCCGGATGCACGTCACGCGCAATGTGCCGCGCAACCTGAGCGCCGACCAGCCCGGCGCCGCCGAGAAGCAGAATGGTTTTGTCAGACATCGTTGTCCTGTGGAAATAAAACTTAAGACGTGAAGCGTAAGGATTCCTCTTCACGTTTTACGTTTCACGTTTTGGATTTGAATTCTACTTGTGTGTCAGAATCAAAGATTTTCAGCGCGCTTGCGCCGCCGTCCAGTACGCGCGCGTTCGCGAAATACTGAAAATCGAACCGCGTCGCGTCGCCGGCACGCAGACCGGGAACCGGAATGAGCCGCGCGGTCAGTGGCTTGTCGAGTTTCACTGCCAGCGTCGCCACGTCGAGCAGAATCGCCGCGATGGAATCCGCGGTCGCGTCGCCCGGCAGCGGGACGGTATCGAGTCCGGTGCCGCACACGGTCGAGTAAAGCAAGAGCGAATCGAGCGAATAATGCGCGGCGCGCGTCGCGAGCGTGGCGTCTTCCAGCACGGGCAGCATTAGTCCGGAAAACCCGGCGCGCGGAAAGTTTGCGCGGCGCAAGCAGTCCGTGACGAACGCGGCGGCGAAGAGCGTGCCGCGCTCGCCGAACGCCGCGCCGGTCAGTTTCTCCAGCGCCGCGCCGACGCTGTGCGCCGCGTCCGGGAACGGCGCGAGCGAGAAGTCGATCCCGGCAAAGCGGAACGAGAAGCGCGCGGCGAGGTCATTTGCGACTTGAGCCATCGCCTGTCCCGCGCTTTCCACTGCGCCGATCAAATTCGTGCGCGCCTCGTCGAGATTGTGCGCGCGGTTGAACGCGTCGAGCGCGAGCGGCGCGCCTTCGGTCGCCAGCGCGAACGCGGGTTCGCTGCCGTGCTGGTACGCCGCCGGGAAGAATGGCGAGTGCGGCGGGCAGTTCGCGAGCGCGGCAAATCGAAAATTGCCCAAGCCATCGGTAGAAGCGTCCGCCAACGTACGGACAACCCGCGCGGCTGCCGAAACGGCGCGCAAGTTGATGCCGCTTTCGCGGGACGCGACCTGCACCGACGCGAAAATGTTTTCAGTCGCTTGCAGCGCGGCGGGAATTTCGTCGATCAGGTCGAGGGGTGCGAGGCGGTGATCGGCGCGCACCGCACCCAGCGCGGCGTAATCGATGCCGGCGGCTTGGCACGCGGCTTGGAGATCGCGCGCGAATCGCGTCAGATCGCGCGGGGCGATCTCGGGCGCGGGCTGGGTGGCGACGCGCGTGGTTTGAATCGGGAAACCGGTCCGCGCAAA
>DAIDTM010000393.1 GCA_027457205.1 Anaerolineae bacterium
CGTTAGAATGTTTCAAGGTGGGCTCGTTCTGGGAGGGGGAATGTCCTCTGTTCATCTGTCGGCGCGGACGCGCAAGACGCTGGAGACCGCGCGGATCATGCTCGATCACTGGGACCCTGATCTGGCGGAGCACGGTCGCGAGGTCGCGCAAGACCTCGCGCGTTTCCCCCCGCATCACGATGGCGTGACCGCTCTGCCGCGCCTTTGGCGCGGCGTCGGAGACACGCCATCGCCGATCGATCCCATTGAGGCGGAGTTGTGGTACTGGGCAGGTCGGTTGCACGACATCGGCAAGATCGCAATCGCAGCGGTCGTGCTGAACAAGCCCGGCGCGTATACGCCGGCGGAACGTCGCGTCGTGCGCCGACACGCGCGCATTGGCGCAGACCTGCTGCGTCGCATCGATGCGCCCGAGCTCGTCGTCCAGGCGGCGGAGTTCCATCACGAGTGGTGGAACGGCAGCGGGTATCCGCACGGATTGCGCGGCGAAGCGATCCCCTACATCGCGCGGGTGCTCGCGCTCGTAGACGCGTATCAAGCGATGACGCACCCGCGGTCGTATCGCCCGGCGTACACGCCGGAGCAAGCGCGCCTGGAGATCGAGCGGCTGGCGGGTATTCAGTTCGACCCTGCCGTGGTCCAAGCCTACTTCGCCAGCGCGCTAGAGACAGAACCATGCGCCTATTGATCTGCTTATGGAACGACGATCGCGGCTGCGGCGACGGATGGTCAGAACATCCCCTGCTGATCGCCGGAGCGGTCGTCATCGTCTACGGGGCTATTTCCTACCTGGGCGTGGTGTCGGCAGTGGCACTCCTGGGAAGCCTTGTTGCCGGCAGCGTCGCCCTCGCCACTGCGGTTGCCGCTTGGCGTCGATCCCGAAGGAGGTGATAGCTATACTCCCATAGATGTATTGATTCGGACAAGAAATCGTGTTACGCTGAAATCAACGAAAAATGTCTGAACGTTTGAACGCCGAAATGTTTGAACGTTCGCGGAGGAAACAATGTTTGCACAGTTTTTGCGCGACAACCGCGGCGCAGACTCGCTCGAGTACGCGCTGGTCGCCGCGGGGCTGCTCGTGGTAGTCTACGCCGCGTTCAGCTTCCTGGGCGGCCAGGTGAGCACCTTTGTCCGCAGCCTGCCCGGTCTGTTGGGCTTCTGAACCACAGTAGGCAGTCGGCACTAGGCAGTATGCAGTCTGCCGACTGCCAACTGCCGACTGCCTACTGACCACTGTTCACTATTCAGCGAGGCAACCCATGTTCTGTCGAAAACTCTATCAATGGCTGCGCTATGAACGCGGATCGTCCAGCATCGAGACCGCCATCGTGTTCCCGGTGATGATGCTCCTCACGATCACGATCATCCAGTTCGGGACGCTCGTCTACGCGCGCCAGTCCGCCGAGGAAGCCGCGCGCTATGGCGTGCGGATGGGCGTCGTCAATGTCGGTAATCCTGCCGGCGGCGCGGTCGCCGCGGCGTCGGACTACGCGTCCAAAGCCCTGCCCTGGGGTTACCATGTCACCGTCCAAGCGCCGGGCGGCGTGGTCGGCACGGTGATCCGTTTGCAGGTGACGACGCAGCCGCCGAACATCCTCGGACCGCTGATGGGCTTTTTCGGCGGCGGCGGAAACGGCTACCTGATTAGCGCGGTCGCAGAAGGACGGATGGAAGGATGGCAGCCATGAAAAAGAAAATGAGCCAATTATCCAATTGCCCAATGAGCCAAAGCCGCGCCGATCTATTTGGCTCATTGGCTCATTGGTTCATTGGCTCACACCTGCCCTTGCGGGCGGTGCAAGGGTTGTCTCACGAGGGTGGCTTCGCCGCGATGTACGCGGCGGTGTTCATCGGCTTGGTGATCGCGCCGCTCCTGGCGCTGGGGATCGAGATCGGGCGGTACGCCGAGACGCGCACACTGATCCAGCCAGCTGCCGATCTCGCCGCGCTCGCGGCGGCGCAGGAAGCCAACCTGCCCGCGTTCGAGCAATCGGGCACGGAAGTCTTGCTCCCAACCGCGCAAGGCGTCGCGCAGAACTACATCGACCAGAACACGACCCGCGCGACCGCGCAGCACATCAGCGTTGCGGTTCACGGGATCACCGTGAGTCAGAATGTCACGACCTGCGCGGTGGATGCGGACGTGAGTGAACTCTTTCCCAAGTTCGTCGGCCACGTGACGATCCACGTGATTGGCACGGCGGAATTTCGGTTCACCCAGAACGGGCAGTACGCGCCCTAGTTTGGCGTCATGCCTTTCGCTAGCGTGATGATGTCGCCGAGAGCAAGGAGAACAAAAAGGAGCATTCAAGAACGAATGCCCCTGCTACTTTTGGTCTTGCATTCAGTCTGCGGACGGGTGTGCTACCCGCAAAACCTTGACCTCACGGTTAATCCGCTTGGCTATTTTGGCTTCAGCGATTTCAAGATCATAACGCGCTTGCAAGCGAAGCCAGACATTTGCGCTCGTGCCAAAATAGCGCGCCAATCTGAGGGCCGTATCTGCGGTAATGGAACGCTCGCCGCGTACAATTTGAGTAATCCGCAACGTGGGCACGCCAATATCTTTGGCGACGCGATATTGGCTCAAACCGAGCGGCTTGATAAAGTCTTCTAGCAAGACTTCGCCAGGGTGAACCGGCGGCAATTTATCCATACGTAATCCTCTGCCTAGTGATAATCGGCAATCTCGACGTCTCGCGCCTTGCCCTTGAACCATTTGAAGCAAATCCGATACTGGTCGTTGATGCGGATGCTGTGTTGACCCGCGCGGTTGCCATGCAGCGCTTCCAATCTGTTGCCTGGTGGCGCAAACAAATCTCGCAAGTCCTCCGCGTCATCTAGATACACCAGTTTGCGTCGAGCCGTCTTCTGAATGGACAACGGCCATTTGCGAGAGACAACACCTTTGAAAATCTTTTCGGTTTCAGGGTCGGCGAAAGACTCAATCACGGCGCAATAGTATCACATAACGATACCAACGTCAAGATGCCGCATGGATACCGAAATGGCACGAACGCCAACAGTGCGGCTCCGCTGACAGTTGTCGAGTTTCTCCTCTCGTGTCTTGTGGCGGCCTGATCCGTCGCCAAGACATTGCGCGAACGCGCGCGCTTAGCTCGACAACTGCCAGGGGCGTCGCGCCGTTTGAGCCACGGGGCTGCGGACACGATGTTCCGGAAAGCGGTCCGGGGACACGACGACGCAAGTAGTCGGGAAAACCTGACACGTGGGCTGAACACCCGCCCATGGCGCGTTCAACGCGCAAACCTGACAAGCACGATCCGGAGAAGCTGGAAGGGTGGGGCGTAAGACTCAAGTCCATTAGGCGATTGGGTCGTTGGGTGATTGGGTCGTTGGACGATTCGACCTAACCGCGCAAGGCGCGCAACCACCGAACCCCCCCACCTCCGAACACCCTAACGACCTTGAGTCTTACGCTCTGTCTTTTACCAACTTCGTCCCACCCTTACCCTGACATCTATTCTACCACAGTAGAATACAGGGCTGCTTTTTCTTTCTATCAAAA
>DAIDTM010000394.1 GCA_027457205.1 Anaerolineae bacterium
GTAACCACAGTCAAATCTACATCTTTGGTGAATCGCGGCTCACCCCAACGCGGCAATGCCGTTCCACCAATGATGGCGTAAGAAATGTTGTGTTGGGAGAGGAACTGGTGAATTTCCCATGCCGCTTCAAACCGCGGGTTCATTTTGTGCTCCGTTCGTACAGGCGCATGAGAATCCGCCGCCCCTTGATCTTGCTGGCAGTCCGTCGCTCTTCCAACGCTTTCACATCACCGCCAAACTGTTTCCATTTGTCCGCGTCTTGATGCAATTCATCGAAAATGCGCCGCGCATCCTCCGTCGTCAGCTTTGCCAGCCACAAATGTCTTTCTTGCTGGTTGGATTTGTCCGCGCGCGCGTACCCTCGCAGCGTCTGCCGCACCAAGCGTTTGTTCAACTTTGATTTGATCTTTCCGCGTTTCTCCGCGTTCATCCGCGTCCTATTCTTCATTATCCCATTCTACCGCGTTTCGCGCAAAAATCAATTATCTGACAACTCGCTTCATAGCACACTCACCGGGTCCACATCCACGCGCCAGCCCAGCGGCAGCGCGATGTCTTGCAGCAATTCGCGCGGGTCAGCGCCGCGTAGCAAAATCTGGTACCGATACTCGCCGCGCACGCGATGAAAAAATGCCGGCGCGGGACCGATCAGGTCGATGGCGGGCAAGCCGCGCTGCGCGATCCGCGTCGTCAGCGCGCGGTGCAGCCGCGCCGATTCTTCTTGCGCGCGCTTTTCGCTGGCGTTCGAGTACAGCAATCGGATCAGTTGGCTGAACGGCGGATAATTCTGCTCGCGGCGAAACGCGATCTCGCGTGCGTAAAACGCGCGGTAATCGTGCATCGATGCGGCGACGATGGCGTAATGCTCCGGGCTGTACGTCTGCACGATGACCTTGCCGCCGAGAATGCTGCGCCCGGCGCGCCCGGCGACCTGCGTCAGCAGTTGGAATGTCCGCTCGCCCGCGCGGAAATCCGGCAGATTGAGCGACGTGTCCGCGCTGATGACGCCGACGAGCGTAACGAGCGGCAAATCCAAGCCCTTGGCGATCATCTGGGTGCCAATCAAAATATCCGCCTGATGCAGGACGAACTTTTCGAGGATCGCTTCGTGCGAATCTTTGCCGCGTGTCACATCCCAGTCCAACCGCAGCGTCCGCGCCTTCGGAAACATCGCCTGAATTTCTTCGTCGATCTTTTGCGTGCCTGCGCCAAAATAGCGAATGCGCGCGCTGCCGCAGTGCGGACATTTCGTCGGCACGCGGTCGCGGCGATTGCAATGATGACAAACGAGTTGATCACCGACGCCGTGATATGTCATGGGATTATCGCAGCGCTTGCACTTGAACACGCTGCCGCAGTCACGGCACAGGATGAACGTCGCAGTCCCGCGGCGATTGAGAAACAGAATCATCTGCTCGCGCGCCGCCAGCACGCGCGCCATCTCGCGCTGCAAGCCGCGCGAAAAGATTGAGCGATTGCCGGCTTTCAGTTCCGCGCGCAGATCGACGATCTAGACCGGCGGGAGGTCGAGATAGCGCGCGTCGGAATAATCCGCGCCAACTTCGTGAACGGCTAATCGCGAATTGCCAATTGCGAATTGCGAAACCTCGGACGCGATCACGCCGCGATGTCCCATGATGCGCTTTGGCATTTCGAGCAACTTGAACTCGCCGCGCGTTGAACGATAGTACGTCTCCAAATCCGGCGTCGCGCTGCCGAGGATCACGACTGCGCCCGTGAGCCGCGCGAGTTCCAGCGCGGCTTCGCGCGCGTGATAGTGCGGCATCGCTTCCTGTTTGTACGCCGGCTCGTGCTCTTCGTCGATGGCGATCAAGCCGAGGCGCGGCAGCGGCGCGAAGAGCGCGGAACGCGAGCCGATCACAACATCCACCTGCCCGTCGCGGCAGCGCCGCCAGGTATCGTAGCGCTCGCCGAGCGAGAGGCGCGAATGGACAACCGCCATGCGCTTGAAACGCGCGCCAAAGCGGCGAATCGTCTGCGGCGTCAGCGCGATTTCGGGCACGAGCATAATGGCTTGCTTGCCTTGCGCGATGATTTCCGCGAGCGCGCGCATGTAGATTTCCGTCTTGCCGGAACCGGTGACGCCGTGAAGAAGAAACGTGGCGAGGGGTGAGGGGCGAGGGGCGAGGGCTGCGGCAATCTCATTCCACGCGCGTTCTTGTTCCGCCGTGAGTTTTGGCGGCTCGACCACGTCGAAGGTGCGCCCCGCAAGCGAATCGCGCCAGACTTCTTCCTCTTCCAGCGCGACGACGCCCGCGGCTTCCAATTTTTTCAAATCGGAGAGCGTGCAATTCGTCGCCGCGTACAGCGCGCTGATCCAGACCGGCGCGTTCTCGGCGCGCAAAATATCGACGATTGCCGCGCACCGTTCTGCCTGCGC
>DAIDTM010000395.1 GCA_027457205.1 Anaerolineae bacterium
CAGTCTCACATGACCAATTTGACGAGGGAGGGCCCGATCAATAACAGCACGCCGGACAGCAACAGCAAAATCGAAAAATACAGGGTGGTCTTGATGAGGTGCGATCCTTCGCTGGCGACGATGGCAAAGGCATTGATGAACGACAGCGCGAGGATCATACCGACGGTGATCTTGGTCAGGAAATCGATCTGGGGCGTGTTGAAGGAAAACATATTCTTCAATCCCAACGCGCCCATCGCGTCTGCGCCCTGCCCCAGTGTGGACATTGCCGCGTTCAATCGGATCGCGAACTGCTCCAGAATCCCCAGCAGAAATACCATCAAGCCCGCCATCACCGCGTGCATCACAATGGCAAGCCAGGAGAACGTCGCGGCGACGCCGCGCCGTTTGGCGCGCAGCATCGCGGTCTTCATCGCGAACATACTGGTCAGCGCGCCGGTCTTTTCCGGATCGCCGCCCAGCCCCACCGCTTCGATAAAAACGCCAGTGGTCTGCTCCGTCAATTTGCTGCCGGTTTCCGTGGCAAAGGTGCGCCAGCACAAGCCGGGTTTGATAAACGAGCTGAGCCGCAGTACCAGCATCCGGATATCCGGCTGCAGCGTCGGGAACGAGTCCTTCTTCATGCTCAACAGCGCTTCTTTCAGCGTCGTGCCGCGCGAGGACGCCGTGCCGCCCAGGGAGCGCAAGAATGGACTGATCTCGCTGTCTTTCCGGCTGATCTTACCGTCCGCGATCGAACTGACGACGCCAATGGGCGCGAGCAGCACCGCCGCGACGATCAAGACCCATCCCAACGGTACGCCCAGAACGGCGAGCGCCGCGCTGACCGCCAACGCCGTGGGCGCGAGGATCAAAAACAGTTTGCGGCTGAGCCGCTGCTCCTTGGACCCTTTCGCCAGCGACACGGTGAAGGTCTCCGGCGCGGTGCGAAACATGATCCAGGCAACGCCAAACGCGCCAGCGATCGCGACGAACACCATGAGCGCCATCATGCCAACGCCGACGTTGTAGATCATCGTCATCACCATATTCATAATCACGATCAGCGCGGCAGAGACCGACACGGCGGTGTACGCGTCGGTCCACTTTTTCAGACTCTCCAACTTCGTCTCGTAATCATTTTCGTACCGATCGCCCTGTACGATGGCTTCGCGGGACAAAAAGCCGGGCAACGGCTCGCCGGAGCGCAGCGCGTCGGAGAGGCGCAGCAGAAAGGTCTTGACATCTTCTGACGCGGCGCGCTCGCCAATCATGCGGACCGCATCCGGATAGTTGTACCGCAGATTCTCCGCCACTTCGTGAATGCTCTTGAAATACTGCGACGGCGGACACGGCAACTGGCGCGCCAGTTCGAACACCCGCGCGCGCGAAATGCCTGCCGCCGAGGTGGCGGACATGTAGATGAGTTGGTAGAAGAGGTCGAAGGGCGTAATCTCTTCAAAGTAACTTTTGACGCTGCGCTTCGGCGAGAACTTGGAAGACGTCATAGAAATCCTTCAATTTCCTTTCGACGTGAAGACGCTGAAGAATTTTCGCTCGGCGTTTCAGTTCGGTGTAAATCACTTTGCGTTTGAACGGAGGAATGCCGCGCTTGAGCGCGATCTTTTCCTCCATCACGTAACTGTTCATAAACCCGGGAAAATCGAACGTGTCGGTGGCGGGATTCCAGCGGAACGCTTCGATGAACGAAAAACTTTCGGTGGTGGAATCATACCCGACGATTTCGTTGATGCTGGTCACGCGCCGCACCGTACCTTTGCCCGGCACTTTGACGGCGGCTTGAATCAGCACGACCTCCAGATTATCGATGTACGCTTTTGGAATGTTGATGGGATCGCCGGTGAGACGCTGCACCAGTTTCTCGACGGAGGCGGCGTGGAACGTCGACATTACGCCGTGACCGGTCTGCATCGCCTGGAACGCAATCGCGCCTTCCTCGCCGCGGATCTCGCCGACGATGATGCGGGCGGGGCGCTGGCGCAGCGCCGCTTTCAGCAGGTCGAACATGCCGACTTCCGAGCCGGTGTTCTCCTTGCTCGATCCGCGCGTCGTCTCGCGAATCCAGTTCTTGTGCGGGACCTGGAGTTCCGGCGTGTCTTCGATGCTGACGATCTTTTTATCCGGCAGGATAAACGTGGTAATGGCGTTCATCGTCGTCGTCTTGCCGGACGCCGTCGCGCCGACGACGAACATATTCAAGCCCTCCTCCAATACGAAGGAAAGGTAGGACGCCATCATATAATCCATCGTCCCGAAATCGACCAACTGCATGATGCTGGTCGGGACATCGCTGAACTTGCGGATGGTAAAGTTGCTGCCGCGCTTGGAGACATCGGTCCCGTAGACGATGTTGATACGGGAGCCGTCCGGCAGCACGGCATCCACGATCGGATTGCGCACGGTGACGGGGCGCTTGATCCATTCGCCCAGCCAGATGACGAATTGATCCGCGTCGTCCTCGGACGTGAAGGTGATCGCCGACTGGATGCTTTTGAAAATCTTGTGCTCGATAAAGATCGAGCCGAGACCGCTGCAGCTAATGTCTTCAATGTTCTTGTCGACCAGTAAGGGCGCTAAAAGTCCAAAACCGATCTTGTCGCGCACCAGAAAGTACTTGAGCGCGTCCAGTTCGCGCGGCGTCACGTGCACCTTGTTCGCGTCGCCATTCGTGCTGACGCTGGCGTCGACCGCTTTGAGGAGCGCTTCGGTCTTCGCCGCGTCCGTCTCCGCCGCGCCAATTTGCTCGACCCAGTCCAGCAGTTTCGTTTCGATCTGCGGAAGGATGCCGCTCAGATCGATCGTGAGATGCGGCTCGATTGGAATGTAGATGTCTCGGTCGCCCTTGTCGTTAGGATAAATATGGACGAAGAGTCCCTTCTCGATCGGATAGATCAGGTTCCGGCGTTCCAAGTAGGATTGGTCGCGCGTGATCTTGGGATAATATTCCGGCACGCCCACCTGGTCCATCGGCACCGTGTGCAGGTAATCGTGCAGCGATTCGCTCTGCTCGGCGGCTTCCCACAGGGATTTCGGCAGCTTCGATTTCAGACTGCATTTAGGACCGCGGTCGCAGCGGGCTTGCGCTGGGTCTACGGTGAAGGGCATCTGCGTGATCGCCATCCGATTTATCCCTTCACCTTGCTGATAGGAATGACCCGGATACCCCAGCCCGGTTCGACTTCAAAGCTGACGATGTTGCCGGTGGTTTGCTCCGCGCCGCGCACTTTGGTGACTTCGAGCGTCTTGACCAGTTTGTTGCCGACTTCCTCGGTGCGCAATTGAAGGTGCGCGTCGCACAACGACCGGATGCGCGTGAGCAATTCACGGGTCAGACCGTGCGAGTGGATGACCGAGATGACGGTCGTGCCGTCGCCGCACAACCGCTTGCTCTCTTCAAAAAAACTGAGGACTTCTTTATCCGACGACGCCGGGATCGAGGAGGTCAGCGAATCGATGAAAATCATATCGCGCTTTTTTTCCTTCTTCATCGCCGTAATCAAGACCGTCGGCGCGTCGCGGCCCAAGCGCGCGGTTTCGATCGGAAAGATTCTCAATTTGTCCAGGAGGAGATAGTCCAGAATGTCGAGGTTCAGACTCCGCATCTGCTTGACCAGACTCTTGACGGTGTTCTCGCTGGAAAAGAGCGACAGGCGGTAACCGTCCACCAAGCACCCGTGCATCATCTGTTGCGACAGCACAGACTTGCCCGCGCCGGAGTCACCCTCGATCAGCGTCAGAGAGCCGACGGGCACGCCGCCGCCCATCTTGGAATCCAGGTCGTGGTTGCCGGTCGAAATCAGTTTGGCTTTTTGCTCTTCTTCGCTGACCAAGAGCGGCTTGATCTTGGTGATCAGCTCCACCGGTCCAAACGGCTTGATCAGGAAATCGTCGATGCTGGAGCCGGGTCCGATCTCCAACTCTTCGAGTTGAGCCTCGTCGGCGATCATCAGGATGCGCTGATGACTGGTAGCGGGGTCTTTACGCAGACTCTTGCAGATGTCATTGCCCTTCATCGTTGGGAGCTTGAACTCGACCATCACGAGGTCGGGCTGCTCGCGCCGAGCTTTGCCTAGTCCTTCCGTCCCGTCGCCCGCGGCAATGACGCCATAACCCTCTTCCTGCAAGGGGTATTTGATCAACTCGATCATCTGGGCGTCGTTTTCGATGAGTAGGATTTTCTTGGTTTTGTTTGCCATAGTCGTCAGACGGAACTACGCGATGACCACACAATTCTTGCCCGCGCTCTTGGCATGGTAGAGCGCCTGATCGGCGCGATTGAGGAAGGCGTCAAGCGTTAGAATATCTTGGCTCAGGGTCGTGACTCCCACGCTGATCGTCACTTGGACCGAGCCGCTGTTTGACTGACCGGGACTTGCCGCAATGCGTTGTCGAATGCGTTCAGCCACCGCCAATGCAGTGGCAGCGTCGGTTTCAGGCAGGAGCACCAGGAACTCATCGCCGCCATATCGGGCGAAGACATCATGCTGCCGTACTAGATCGATACAGGCGCGGCTGATGGTTCGCAGAACCATATCGCCGCCGAGATGACCGTAGGTATCGTTGACCGTTTTGAAATTATCGACATCGAATAAAAGGACGGACAGCGCGGTATTGCCACGTCGCGCGCGATCCAGTTCGCGCTCCGCTCGTTCCCTAAAGTGCCGGTGATTGAACGCGCGCGTTACATCGTCGGTCATGGCAAGCATACGCATATCTTTGCGCGCCTGCTCCAACTCAAAGAGGAGACGGAGTTGGACGGAACTGAAAAGCGGGGCGATCATCGCTGGAACGATCACGGCAATCGAAAGTCCTACGACGCCTGGTCCGCCCGCCCAGAGCGTCGCCACGATCACCGTCATCGAGAGCGACAGGACGATCGATCCGATGGTAAACAACAGCACGCCGCGACCGAGTCCCTGCCGCAGCAGAAACTGACGTAATTTTTCTAATATCATCTGGCGATGCGAACGTTTTGACATTTCACGTGTTGGCGAACCTTCGGTATGCGCAGCAAACTAGGCGCAACAGGCGTGGGCGATCACCTGAGCGGTTCGATAGCGAACTGCCGCTTGAACAGCCACAGCATAACACTCGCGGCTGGCTTTGTCAGCAAAGAGGGAGTGAAGATTGAGTGAATTTTGCGTGAAGAGGAAGACAAGCGAGGAACGGCGCAAACGGCTTGCGCCTACGCGCCAATCGTATAGCCCAGACGCCCGACTGTTCTGAGACGCGTCGGCGCTTGCGGATTGGGTTCGATCTTGGCGCGCAAGTTCTTGATGTGCGCGCGAATCAATTCCGCGCGCCCCGCGCCGGGCGCATAGCCCCAGACCTGGCACAACAGCTGCTCGGCGGAAAAGACCTCGCCGGCGTGCGACATCAAATAGTACAGTAGCTCGAACTCGGCGGGCGTGAGCAGGACGGTACGGTCGTCGATTTGCAGATCGAAGGCGCGGCAGTTCAGGCAGAGCGCACCGACGGTCAAGCGCGGCGGCGCGGCGGGCGCGCCGGCGAATTTTCGCCGCGCGCGCGGTGCGCGGGTCGGTTTCGATGCTACGCGTTTCAGCGCGAGAGCAGTACCCTTCGCTTGATCGCTCATACCGGAAACCCCGACGCCCACAAGACCGCTTTCACGCGGTGCACCAGTTCCTTTGCTTTCACCGGCTTGGTCAAAAATTCCAGCGCGCCCGAGTCAAACCCTTTGAGCCGGTCTTTGACTTTGCCGGCAAACACGTAGCTTTCCTTGTCCGGATCGTCCACGCCGCCTTTTGCCGTGAGCATAATCACTGCGATCTTGGCGGTCTCCGGGTCATCGCGCAGACGGCGGGAAACCTCGTAGCCGTCCATCCCCGGCATCATAATGTCCAGCAGAATCAGATCGGGCTTAAAGTCGCGCGCTTTTTGCAAGCCCTCCACGCCGTTCAGCGCGGTGTCCACGTCATAATCTTCTTTTTTGAGAACGCCAGAGATAATCGTCACCGTGGGACGGTCGTCGTCCACACACAGAATGCGCGCTTTACCCATCGTTACCCTTCTGCATCTCGCTCGCGCGCGCCGCCCAGCCCGGATCACGGTAGAACGCGATGACACGCTCGATCTCTTCCGTCAGCGACTTGACCTTGTCCGCTCCGCCTGCCAGGTTGCCCTGCTCGCCCATCGTCTCAAGCGTCTGCGCGATATCGCGCGCCGCCAGTCCCCCGATATTGCCCATCACGCCTTTCAGTCGATGCGCCTTGGCTTCCACGCCGCGCGCGTCCTGCTGCGCCATCGCGTCTTGCAGCGCGCGCAGCTGCGGCGGAACTTCGTCCAGCACCACAACGATTGCCTCCTGCATAATCTCCACGTCGCCGCCAACCGATTCCAGCGCCGCCGCCAGATCGACCGGCGGGACCGGGGCGGGCTGCGCCGTGCGGCGCGGCTGAGTCAGCAACGGCGCGAGCGTCGTGTTGAGTTCGTCGATTCGCACCGGTTTGGTGACGTAAGCATCCATACCTGCTTCAAGACATTTCTCGTGGTACTCTTTCGTCGCAAAGGCAGTCATAGCGACGATGACGACGTGCCCGCCCAGCGATTTTTCTTTTTCGCGGATCGCGCGCGTCGCGTCCAAGCCGTCCATCTCCGGCATCGCCACATCCATCAGCACGAGATCGAACGGCGGCGCCTCGGGCGTCGCGCGCGATCTTTCGTACGCCTGCACCGCCTCGCGCCCGTTCACCGCCAGCGTGACGACGTGCCCGGCTTTTTTCAAACTCGATTTGGCGATCAATTGGTTGGTGGGACTATCCTCCGCCACAAGAATGTTCAGCGAACGGCGCCAATTCAACGCGGCAGGCGCGGCGGCAACCGCTTGGGCTGGACGCGTGAGCTGAACGGTAAAATGAAACGTGCTGCCTTTGCCCACTTCGCTCTCGACCCAGATGCGCCCGCCCATCTGGTTCACCCACTGCCGGGACATCGCCAAGCCCATCCCCATCCCGCCGTACCGGCGCGTCGCGGACGAATCGGCTTGCTGGAACGGTTCGAAGATGATCTCGCGCCGGTCAGCGGGAATACCGATGCCGGTGTCCTGCACGCGAACGTGCAGTTCGACTTGGCGGTCGCGCACCGCGTCGGCGTCGACCCAGATCGACACTTGACCGTGATCGGTGAACTTGATCGCGTTGGCGACCAGGTTCGCCAAGACCTGCCGCAGCCGGTTCGCGTCGCCGATCAATTCCTTCGGCGCGTTCGCGGCAATCGTCGTCGATACGTGGATGCCCTTTTCCGCGGCGCGCGGCGACATTAGCTCGATCGTTCGGTCGATGGGTTCTGCGAGGTTGAACGGTTTTTCTTCCAAGCCGAGTTGCCCGGCTTCCAGTTCGGAAAATTCGATCACGTCGTTGATGAGACTGAGCAGCGCGTTGGAAGAAGCTTTGGTCGTGTTGATGTAATCTTGCTGTTCGCCGGTCAGCTCTGTGCCAAGCAGCAGATCGGTCATCCCCATAATTTCGTGCAGCGGCGTGCGGAGTTCGTGGCTGATGTTCGCCAGAATGTCGCGGCGGGCGCGATTCGCCGCGTCCACCTGCTGCCGCGCGCGGTCGAGTTCCTCCTGATACCGCTGGATGTCTTCCTGCGCGTTGAGCGTCGCGGCAGTCTGCAACTGCCCGTGTCCATTCGTCATCTCTTTGGCTTTGGTCACGAGCAGATGCGGCTCGAACGGTTTGGGCAAGAAACAGTCCAGCCCCGGACCGGAAGGCATATCGGCGATTTCTTCGGCGATGGGCAGCATCACCACCGGAATTCCGCGGGTCTGGGGATCAAGCTTGAGTTTGCCGCACGTCTCAAAGCCATTCATCTTTGGCATCAGGGTATCCAGAAAGATGAGGTCTGGCTTTTCCGCCGCGGCTTTTGCCAAACCCTCTTTTCCATCCGACGCCAAACTGACCTGATAGCCCTCGCGCTCCAAAATCAACCGCGCGCGCAGCGCTTCGGTGCGACTATCTTCGACGATGAGAACTTTGGGCATAGTCCAATGCCTTTCGCCATTTAACCTCCCGCCGGCGGTGATACGCCAGCGGGGAGTTGAATCACGCTTTGGAAAACTTGATCTGAGAAACCGCTCGGACTTTGGCGACGAGTTCCGCGCTGATCGCCTCAAATCCTTCCGCCGACAGACGGCTAGGTTTCTGCACGATGTCGAGCGCGCCGTCAAGCAGAATGTCCAAGCCCTGCAGGATCATCTCTCGCTGCGTCACCGTCGTGACGACGACGATAGGCGTGGGTGTCATCGCCATAATCTGCCGCGTCGCTTCGTGACCATTCATCTGGGGCATGTTGATGTCCATCGTGATCACGTCCGGCTTGAGCGCCGCGGTCAATCGGACCGCTTCCACTCCATCGGCGGCTTGCGCCACGACCGTCATATCCGGCGCGCCGTTGAGGATCGCCGTAATTGCCTCGCGCGCGGTTGCAGAATCATCGACAACTAGAATTCGTATCACGGACGTGTCTCCTTCCCGGTCAGGATGGGCGACTGATCCAGCAGTCCTGTCGTCACCTGCGCCGCCATCAGGGCTTGAAGCGTAAAAGCGATTCGATCTAGCGGCGCGATGTGCTGCGCCGCGCCCAGCGCGATCGCTTCTTTGGGCATTCCAAACACGACGCAGCTGGCTTCGTCCTGCGCGAGCGTGATTGCGCCGG
>DAIDTM010000396.1 GCA_027457205.1 Anaerolineae bacterium
GCGGCGGTCGCGGCGAAAGCGCAGTTCGGCGCGCCGGTGATCGTCGTCGATTTCGGGACCGCCACCACGTTCAACGCGATCAACCGCGCCGGTGAGTTTGTCGGCGGCGCGATTGCGCCCGGGCTGAACCTCGCCGCGGACGCGCTGCACCAGTCCACCGCGCAACTGCCGCGCGTCGATCTCGTGATGCCGCCGCGCGCGATCGCGACGAACACCGTCCAGGCGATGCAGTCGGGCATCCTCTTCGGTTACGTCGGCATGGTCGAAGGGATGGTCGCACGGATGCGCGAGGAGCTGGGTGAACCGGGCGCGCGCGTGATCGCGACCGGCGGGCTGGCGCGGATGCTCGCGCCGCAAACGCGCGTGATCGACGCGGTAGAGCCGGACTTGATTTTGAATGGGTTGCGGATTATCTTTGAGCTGAACAAGAATAAAGGATAAAGGATGAAAACCCTTTTCCGCCTTCATCCCTCATCCTTTGTCATCGCGAGGCAACTGTGGTACGAGTTCTGCAGAACAAAACCATCCTCCTCGGCGTGACCGGCAGTATCGCCGCGTACAAAGCGGCGGGGCTGGCGAGCCAGTTGACGCAAGCCGGCGCGGCGGTCGACGTGGTGATGACGCGCGCGGCGACGCAGTTCATCGGTCCGCTGACGTTTGAAGCGCTCACGCGTCGGCACGTCGTTACGGACGTGATGGCGCTCTTGCCGGATTCGCAAATCTGGCACGTGGCGATGGCAAAGCGCGCCGACATTTTCGTCATTGCGCCGGCAACGGCGCACACGATTGCCAAACTCGCGCACGGGCTGGCTGACGACGCGGTGAGCGCGACCGCGCTGGACGCTTCGCGGCGTGCGCCGCTGGTGATCGCGCCGGCGATGGAAACGGGGATGTGGGAGCACGCGGCGACGCAGGAAAATATCGCGAAACTTGTCGCGCGCGGCGCGGTCATCGTCCCACCGGGCGAAGGACATCTGGCGTCTGGCGCAAGCGGTACGGGACGACTGGCAAACGCGGACGACCTGATCGATACCATCCGCGCCGTGCTGGGGCGCGGCGGCGATTTGGCGCGGCGTGTGATCGTCGTGACCGCCGGCGGCACGCAGGAGCCGATCGATCCGGTGCGCGTCCTCGCGAATCATTCGTCGGGCAAGATGGGCTGGGCGCTGGCGCAAGCCGCGCGCGATCGCGGCGCGCGCGTCATTCTGATTGCGGGGACAACCTCGCTGCGCGTGCCGCGCGGCGTGGAATTGATGGCAGCGAGCAGCGCGCGCGAAATGCGCGAGGCGGTGCTGCGCGCAATCGTGGACGCCGACGCGCTGGTAATGGCGGCAGCCGTCGCCGATTTTCGTCCCGCGCAAACCGCGGAGCAGAAGATCAAGAAGGGCAACACCGAAACGCTGACGCTGGAGCTGGTGAAGAATCCGGATATCTTGGCTGATGTGGCGCGGCATTCCTCCCGCCCCGCCGTCGTGATCGGTTTTGCGGCTGAAACGCAGGAACTGCTGGTAAACGCGCGCGCGAAACTAGAGTCGAAGAATCTGGATCTGATCGTCGCGAATCCGGTGCCCTCCGCGTTCGGCAGCGACATCGACCGAGCGACGCTGATCGAGCGCGGCGGCGCGGCGACGGAACTGCCGCCGCTGACGAAGGAAGATTTATCGGAAAAGATTTTGGATTTTATTGCGGCAAGATTGAAAACGTAGGGCACGCCAGCGCGTGCGCCTGCACAACTTTTTCTCGAAGGAGACATCATGTCGGAGTCGACCCAAGCAATCGCCTACGCCAAAAATAATCGCGAGCGATACCTGGCGGAACTGAAAGAGTTTCTTGCCATTCCCAGCGTCTCGACGCTGTCACAGCACAAGCCAGATATGCAGCGCGCGGCGGAATGGCTGTCGAAGCAGTTGAGCGGCATCGGTTTCAAGCATGTCGAGATCATGCCGACCGCCGGACATCCGGTGGTTTACGGCGAATGGCTCAGCAAGCCGGGTAAGCCGACCGTGCTGGTCTACGGTCACTACGATGTGCAGCCGGTCGATCCGCTGAACGAGTGGACGACGCCGCCGTTCGAGCCGACCGTGCGCGGCGATAATCTCTACGCGCGCGGCGCGTCCGATATGAAGGGACAGGCGCACGCGTTCTTGAAAGCGCTGGAAGCGCTGGCGAAGAACGAGGGCTTGCCGCTCAACATCAAAGTGATGATCGAAGGCGAAGAAGAGGTTGGCTCGCCAAGTCTGGGCGCGTTCATCGAAAAGAACAAGGAAAAACTAAAGTGCGATTTTGTGCTCAACGCGGACTCAAGCATTATGAGCCCGGAACAACCCTCGCTCGTCTACGGCTTGCGCGGGTTGGCGTACTTTGAACTGTGGGTGCACGGTCCAAAACAGGATTTGCATTCCGGCATCTTCGGCGGATCGGTGCATAATCCCGCGCAGGTGATGTGCGAACTCATCGCCGGGATGCACGATGCGGACGGGCGCGTCACGCTGCCGGGTTTCTACGACAAGGTGCGCGATCTGCCCGAAGAGGAGCGCAGGGAACTCGCGCATCCGTCGGACGAAGAGTGGCGCAAGATGTGCGGCGCGCCGCAGCTGCACGGCGAGAAGAGATTCACAACCGCGGAGCGAGTCGGCGCGCGACCGACGCTGGAAGTGTGCGGTATCCAGTCCGGCTTTACCTGCGAGGGTGCGAAGACGGTGCTGCCGGCGAAAGCGATGGCGAAGATTTCGATGCGCCTCGTGCCGTACCAGGACGATAAGGAAGTGGAGGGGCAGCTGCGCGCGTATCTGGAAAAACACGCGCCGCCGACGGTGCGTTGGGAGTTGAAGAAATTCGTGACGGGTCCGGCGGTGCTGGTCAAGCGCGATACGCCGGGAATGCGCGCGGCGATCAAGGCGCTGGAAGCGACGTTCGGCAAAAAACCGGTGTTCAAGCTGGAAGGCGGCAGCGTGCCGGTGGTAAGCATGGTAACGGCGACGCTCGGCGTAGACTCGATCCTGATGGGCTTTGGCTTGCCGGACGACAACCTGCATTCGCCAAACGAAAAATTGCATCTGCCGAATTTTTATCGCGGCGTGGAGGCGTACATCCGGTTCTTTGACGCGGTGGCGGGGTAGAGCGCCACAGAAGCACACGGAAACACACAGAAATGAAAATCGTCTACGATAAAGTGACGGATACACTAACAATCACATTACGTGATGCCAGAATCCGTGAATCAGATGAGGTGCGTCACGGTGTGATTGTGGACTTGGGTTACGATGGTGAGATCGTGCGCTTTTTAAATCCTGTCCGCGTCGAAAGTTGTCACGCAGCCGAAGGCAGTCGCCTATGAACTGCATGAGGCAGCGTGATCGCGATGCGCGGTAATGCAGAGAAACCGAGCAAATGCGAAAGAGCCGTCGGGTGAGTCCGGCGACTCTTTCGCATTTGTGGCTGACGAACCTGTTGAAGCACAACGGCGAATTGGGAAATATTAACGAGTGGAGCGGTGTGGATTCGTTCCATTCCAAATTCGGTGTTGTGCCATCATTGGCACTCTTTCACCTGCTCCTGGCTGTCAATCACAATCTGCGGTCTGCCGCGATACGGCGAAATCTTGCCGCTAAGCTCCACGCACTTGCCGCGTAAATCATCGAACGTGTACTTGAATGACACACCGTAGAACGACGCGCGCGTGCCATCGAAATCGATAAAGAACGTACTGCCGGACTGGTACGTAGAATACACCGTGCCGCGCACGCACGCTACCTCGCCGATGTGCGCGGCGGCATCTTTCCACGCGAGGCATGGCGCGGCGGGCGCCGTGGATGCCGCCGGCGCGGGCGGCAGCGTCGCTTTGTTCGCGGGCTGCGTTGCGGCAAGCGCAAACATTGCC
>DAIDTM010000397.1 GCA_027457205.1 Anaerolineae bacterium
CAATAGGTACTGCGTGATCGCCTCGACATCTTCATGTGAAAGCGGAGGAATCACCGGCGTCATTGTTGCTCCCGGGTTGTACGCGGATGGTTTTTCCATGAAAAAGTGAATGTCGCCTGACGTCATTCGCTGCCCGATGCCATCCAAGGGTGGACCCTTTGTCGCGCCGTCGCCATTGATGATGTGACAAGAGCGGCAACCTTGTTGCTCAATCAACTGCTCACCCAGTAACTGCTGTGAGGTCAGCGCTACCCCATTCTCGACGACCACGGACGGTGGGGTGGTGCGGAACGCTTGCACGGTCAATGCCACAATGCCAATGACAGCAATACTCAAAAGTCCCATCGCCAGCGGACGATGCCGCGCGCGCCGCTCCCAACTGCGCGACAGGAAGGGGACGAGGAGCAGGAGTAGTACCACGAGACCCGGAAGCACTATCACACCCACCCATTCCAACGGTCCCGGGAAGAACTTGAGCAGTTGGAAAAGGAACATAAAGTACCACTCTGGGCGCGGAATGTAGGCGGTATCGGTTGGATTGGCGCGCGCCTCAGACGATACGCCGTAGACGACTGTCAAAACACCCAAGACGAGGAATACCAGCAGCGCTAACTTCGCGTCATCGGCGATGACATCGGGCCAGAAGCGAGGACCCTTAACCTTGAAAGCGTCGTATCGCTTATGGTACTGTTCAGCGGACATCGGCTCGGCGTCGTTCAATGGCTCGCTCGCTGGAGCGAGCGCCGGGTCGTTCTCGAGTTTGTCCTTCTTTGAACTACGCAGCCCGCCGAACCATAAGTTAGGCGGTACACTGACGCCATGCCAGATGACCAACGTCAAATGCGCCAGAACTAGAAAGGCAATCGCCGCTGGCAGAATGAGGACGTGGGCGGCAAAGAAACGGGCTAGTGTGACTGCACCCACCTCCGTGCCACCGCGTACCAACTCGGTGAGCCATGAACCGATGAGAGGTACCGTTCCCGGCATGTTCGTTCCGACGGTGGTAGCCCAATACGATTTTTGGTCCCACGGCAGCAGGTAGCCAGTGAAGCCGAATGCAAGCGTAACCAACAGCAACACCACACCCACCAACCACGTGCCCTCTCGCGGATACTTGTACGATCCCAGAATGAAGGCGGTGACCATATGCAACACGACGAGAACAACCATCGCCGAGGCGCCCCAATGGTGCAGACTGCGCACGATCCAGCCAAAAGGCGCGACGTTGGTGACGTACAAGACGCTGTCGTAGGCGCGATCGGGGCTGTCGGAATAATTCATTGCCAGGAGGATGCCGGTGATTACTTGAAGCGCAAGAACGAAAAGGGTAGCGGCACCTAGACTGTACCACCATGTCAAACCCACCGGAACATGCCGGTGAAAGATTGCCCGCCAGAAACGGCCCAACCCCAAACGTTCGTCAATCCAGTTGTTCAGCTTTTCCATTGACTTGCATCACCTCCTTCATTCTAGATCGGCGTCTTGTCAGGGACACCCAAGCGAAAATCTTCATAGAACACGTTCAATTGTCCATCTACAACCTTGGTTTCGAGCATGTCGAGTGGGCGCGGAGGCGGACCGCCGATGACATGTCCCGCGCGGTCGTAGATACCATTGTGGCAGGGGCAACTAAACTTGCCAGCCCAATCACCCTGGGTCTGCCAGCTATAAGCGCAGCCAAGATGAGTACACCGTCCATTGAAAACCGTGAAACTATTTCCTCCCTGGGGCACAACCCAGCATGTACGTCCCTCCTGCGCCTCAGTCCAGCCGTCTTGTTGGGTGATAGTGAATTGCACGAGTTGAGGATCGTTCGATTTCGCAAAATCTGCTACCTTGCCCAAGGAAACCCAGCTACCCACTTTTTGTTTTGCCTGTAGCGGACCGGTCACATAACCGACGAGTGGCACGCCAGCGAGAATACCTATAAACGAAGACACCGCGGCGACCGTGTATTGCAAAAAGGTGCGCCGGGATATCGAGGACTCGTCTTGCGACTCGCCCCGCCGGTCAATTAAAAAATTGTTCATCTCCCTCTATATCCTTTCTCGAGCCGAAGCCGATCAGAATTTGCAAAGGTCGGACAGTGATCTTCCAATCGTGTGTCGGGAAATCGAAAGCCGCGGCACACCCAAACTGGATCAGGCAGAGACATCATCTGCACAGATCGCTGCAACCAAGTCTTGCACATCCACAAGCCGGCGATGTTCCTGATGGTAGATGTATAGTTCCTTATCGGCTAGACCAAGTCGAATGACGCGCCGGTGATCCTTTCCGGAGACCAGTTGCGCGAGCGCGAGCATCAGATTTGCTTCAGTGTCTTCGTCACCACTCTCTACGAGGACAACTTCTGGATTCAAGGCGCGCACTTGAGCGAGGGCGGTTTCCGTATCCGTATCCATCCCTAACAACTCGATCCCCTCGCGGCGCAATAACATGGTTACGGCTTCGCACACCAGCCGATTCACGCAGATCAGATAGACGCGCGGCAGAGCCATGCTTCACCCTCCGCCCTTCGCCCGCCGGTACGATCAGAGAACACGTAGCCGAATAACAGACCGTCAACGTTAGAGCCAGTTTAACCTGTCCTTCGTGCCATGACAATCGTTCAAATGATGGTTGGGAAACAAAAAAGACGCTCTCTTTAGAGCGTCCGGGCAATGACAACAAGCGCGTCGAGTCCTAGATTTTCACGACGCGCTGTCGAGTAAACCCTTACGAACAGCATACTGGATCAGTTCGGCGCGGGTTTGTAAATTCAAGCGGTGCATAATACGCGTGCGATGGGTCTGGACCGTGCTCGGGCTGATGACGAGTTTCTCGGCAATGGACTGATTTGTGTGCCCTTCGGCAATCAATTTCAAGACCTCGCGTTCGCGCGCCGTCAGTCCGTCGTAGCTGCCTTGTTCTTCGCCGGCGTTCACGCGGGTCAGGTAATCGGACACGAGCCGCCGCGCCACCGAGGGATAGAGGAATACGTTGCCTTGAGAGACGGCGCGGATCGCCGTCATCAGGTCCGCCGAGGCGGCTTTTTTCAACACATAGCCCGAGGCACCGGCGGCGAGTGTTTGGAAGAAATATTCGTCACTTTCGTACATCGTCAGCACCAGGATTTGGACCTGTGGAGATTCCTGTTTGATCGCGCGCGTCGCATCCAAACCATTGAGATTGGGCATCTGGATGTCCATCGCCGCGACGTCGGGATGCTGTTCGCGGATGACGGCGATGGCTTCACGTCCGTCAGCGGCTTCGCCGACGACTTCGATGTCGGGTTGCGCTTCGAGCAGCAAACGCACTCCCTCGCGCACGATGGTGTGATCGTCCGCAATCACCACTCGAATTTTGTTCATGGCTCCTCCTTTTCAGACGTTGGCGCGGTGATGCGGATGCGTGTGCCCCGTCCCAGTTGCGTTTCGATCTCCAGCGAACCACCCATCAACTCGACGCGTTCCGCCATACCCAACAAACCCAGTCCACGTGTCCCGTTTCCGGAACTCGACATCGCCTGTAGATCAAACCCTTGACCATCATCTTCGACGGTCACGCGTACCCGCGTTTCTTCGAAATTGAACGTGATGGTGACTCGATGGGCGTGCGCGTGCCGAGCGACGTTGTTGATCGCCTCCTGGACGATGCGAAATAACGCGAGTTCTAGTTCAGGCGCGAGCCGTTGCCGTAAACCGGTCGCGGTCATCTGGGCGTCGATGCCGCGCGCCTGTAAATGTTCTTGCGCTTCGGCGCGAATCGCCGCGACGAGTCCCAGATCATCGAGCACGACCGGACGGAGACCGAGGAGGAGCTTGTGAGTTTCCTCTAACGCTTGGACGGCTAAAACTTGGGTCCGCCACCAGCGCTCCTTCAGCGATTCGGCTTGAGGTGGCAAGGATTGTCCGACCGCCTCAATACTGAGAGTCAAGCCACTCAGCGTCGCTCCCAATTGATCATGTAGGTCGCGCGCGATTCGTTTGCGTTCCTCTTCCTGGGCGGTGATCAATTTGTCCAACAATTGCCTGCGCAGTGTTTCCTTACGGCGCAATTCGTCGTACAGTCTCTCAAGTTCGTGGGTGTGTTCGAGCACGCGTGCTTCCAGCAACGCTTTCTCGCCCAGTCCTTCAGCCATTCGATTGAAAGAGACGGCAAGTTCGCCAATCTCGTCGCCGCCGGGGATGCGGACCCGTTGGGATAGATCGCCGCGTGAGAATTGTTTGAGCGCTTCAACCAGGCGTTCGATTTTCGTGACGACGAGGCGGCTCATCAGCGCGTTGACGAGAAGGATCGTCGTGAGGATCGCGGCGGACGCCCAGAAGATGTTCGTGCGCAAATCGGCATCCAGCGATTCGTTCACCGGCTGCATCGAAAGATCCGTGATGAGCACGCCGTTATACTGGTTTTGGGTCCCATGACAACTCTGACACTCCGGCTGGTTTCCGATCGGCGTGCAACTACGTAAAACAGTTTCACTCCCCGGCGTCGCGAGAACGACACTGGAGGGATGCTCCGCGAGGTTAGACGCGTGGCAAGCGGCGCATCCCGGATCGTTGAGCGTAAATCGCACGCCCACGTTTTGACCCAATGGCGCGAAGCGGACCTCGTTGCGGTCGTTCATCAGGAATACGTTGCGAACTTCCGTTTCGTTTCCAACGTTGTTTACAATATCCTGAATTTCGGATAGGTCCCGTTGCAGCATCGCGTGATGCAAGCTGCCCACGATGATGTTACCCAGATTCGCAGCAGCGCGATCGAGATTCGTCAGCAGGAGATCGCGCTGTCGAACGTACTGGAGATACGAATAAGCACTGAGGATGACGAGGAGGGGCACAGCAATGCCTACGGTGATCTTGAAACGCAGACTGTGGAAGAATCGCTCCGGTCGCATTGGCTCCATTTCCCCAATCGTGAGTTACATGGATCGCTACCGTGTGATCTTCAGGATAGCACGCCCAAGTCAAAGGCCAGTCCAAAGTTGGTCAGAATTCCCAGCGCTTGTGCAAGGGCAAGTTAAACAAGGAATGACGAGTCACGCACATTGGCGGCGGGTCAAGCGCCAGTGGTTTGAAAGCGGAAGCGTTGTGAGCGCACGGTGGGTGTAGTATAATGGTTGTGGGCAAGCGCAACGCGCCCTTGACGACCTGTGCCAACCCGAACCTGCGGACGAAAGGAAAACGCCGAGAAGATAGTTGGGCAGAACAGGGAGACCTGATGAGAGACAATCGCTTCAAGGCTGTCCATCGTGGTGGCCCACTTGATATGCGTAGACATCGTCTGCTCGCGAATTGGGCTGCGGACTGCGCGGAGCATGTGTTGCCGCTATTCGGCGACAAGTACCCGCAGGACGACCGGCCTCGACAGGCGATCGAGACGGCGCGTGCGTGGGTTCGTGGTGAGGTCACCGTTGGCGAGGCACGCGCAGCGGCTCGAGAGGCGCACTCTGCCGCGCGGGCTGCGGCTGACGATGCGGCACGAGCTGCGGCGCGGGCTGCCGCCCATTCTGTGGCGACTGCTCACATGGCTGACCATGCGTTGCAAGCCACCGCGTATGCCGTCAAAGCAGTACAAGCATCGGGCAGCGCGGCTAAGCGCGAGCGCACATGGCAACATGAACACCTGCCGGAGGAGATTGGCGCACTGGTACTGTCTGCTAGTGAGTGCGAGTCCACTTCCGACCGAAAAGTTCTGTGAAATTCTGTGTGATTCCGTGGCAGGAAATGAACGTAACATTGTCAAAATAATCACCAGCTTGATTTCCGTTTGACTTTTCTCCCACCCCGTGTATACTGTGAACAGCGATGCGGCACGCCCTGACCCCGTTCGTCTCGGTCAGGGCGATTGCTTATCCGCCGAGGTCTATGCGAGTCCTTGTCGTCAGCGACCAAGTCGTCGAATCTCTCAACAGCCCGGCGCTCACGCACATTGCGCGCGGCGTCGAGATGGCCTTGTCGTGCGGCGATCTGCCGGCGGAGTATTTGGAATTCATCGTGTCGATGCTGAACGTGCCGCTCTATTACGTGATGGGCAATCACGGCGGCAGCGGCGGCGAAAAGACTTTTCCGGATGGCTGCGAAAATATCGACGCACGCGCCGTGGAATACCAGGGACTGCTGATCGCCGGGCTGGAAGGATCGATGCGCTACAATAATCGCCCCGAGTTTCAGTATACCGAGAACGAAATGCGGGCGAAGGTCGCGGCGCTGACGCCCGCGCTGCTCAAGAACCGCGTGCAGCACGGACGTTTCCTGGATGTGCTCGTCACGCACGCGCCGCCGTACCACATTCACGATGGGACCGACCTGCCGCATATCGGTTTCAAAGTATTTACGTGGTTCGTCGATCAATACAAGCCGCGCTATCTCCTGCACGGTCACAAGCACATTTACGACCAACGCGAAGAGGCGATCACGCAGCGCGGCGCGACCTCCATCGTGAACACGTACGGATATCGAATTATCGAAATTTCAAAATGAACCCACCGATTTATCAGGCGCAAACGGAAAGCGATTTCGCGCGGGCGCGCGCCAAAGCATTCTTTGGCGAGATTGCCGCGATGATCGCGCGCCGTCCGAACGAACCGCTTTCGTTCGAAGCGGTCAAGCGCTCGCTTAAAGTGTTCGGGCAGTCGTACCGCGGCGTACAAACCGTGCCGATCGACAAGATCGTCGGCAGCGCGACGCTGCGCTATAACGATTTCGACCGCGCGTTTCTGCCAACGCAGACGCGCACGAAATCGCGCTGGCGCAACATCGACCGCCTGTACTACCAGAACGTCGATCTACCGCCGGTGCAGTTGTATCAGGTCGGCGATTTCTATTTCGTGCGCGACGGGCATCACCGCATCAGCGTCGCGCGCGAGCGCGGACAGCAGTTCATCGAAGGCGAAGTGATCGAGGTGCAGACGCGCGTGCCGCTCTCGCCCGATTTGATGGCAACCGATTTGGAAATTGTCGGCGAGTACGCGGATTTTATCGAGCGAACGCCGATCGACAAGCTGCGTCCCGACCAGTCGATCCAGTTTTCCGAGCCGGGGGGGTACGCGCGCCTCATCGAGCATATTGCGGTGCATCGCTACTTTATGGGGATCGAACGTCAGCAAAAGGTTCCGTGGCTTGAAGCGGTTGCCAGCTGGTACGATAACGTTTATATGCCGACGGTGAAGATCATCCGAGATCACAATATTCTGAGGGATTTTCCGCGGCGCACGGAAGCCGATCTGTATCTCTGGATTATGGACCATCACTATTTCTTGAACGAACAGGACGAGAGCGTCGCGCTGGAAGATGCGGCAATCGATTTCGCCGAACATTACAGCGAGCGCATCGACAAGAAACTGTTGCGAAGCGTGCGTCAGGCGGTCGCCGAGATTCTCGGCGGCGAGGAGTTGCCGCCGATCGAGGGGACGCTGGCGAGCGAACCACATCACGCGGATGAGGAGCATCGTGAATCAGAATAATTCTCACACGGTCGCCGTCTTTGGCGGCTCGCGCGCGCAGCCCGGCAGCGCGGAGTACGCGGAAGCGTACGCGGTCGGCAAGTTGCTCGCGCGCGCGGGGTTTGTCGTGATGAATGGCGGATACGCCGGGACGATGGAAGCGTCCGCGCGCGGCGCGAAGGAGAACGGCGGACGCGCGGTCGGCGTCATCTCGAACGAATTCGGCTGGCTCGCGCCGAACGCGTACCTCGACGAGACCGTGCAAAGCGAAGATTTGTTCGCGCGCATCCGCCAGATGCAGCGGAGCGCGGATGGATTTATCGTTTTGAAGGGCAGCATGGGCACGCTGGCGGAACTCGCGCTCGTGTGGAATCTCGCCAAGATCGATGCGAAACATCGCAAGCCGATTGTGCTGCTGGGCGATGTGTGGTCGTCGGTGCTGCGCGCGTGGCGCGAACATCTGGCGGTGACGGAGGAAGAAGTCGGTTTGCTGTTTTTGGCAGCCAAGCCGGAAGAGGCAGTCACGCGGCTGCTTGAAAGACTCTGAATGTCCTAGCCCGTCGCGGATGCGACGGGTTTTGCTTTGCCAGGGTACTGGCTTCCTAGTGTCTCTGACAAGCTCCCAGTTCCCGCTCCGAATGGAATTGCTATGCAACTGTAACGAACCGGTCGAGTTTTCGTAGTATAATTGGCTCAAGATGAAGACTAGCGTATTTCTATGGAGACTTGGAGTGGCGGATGCACGCTTCCGACGGCAACAAACCGATCGTCTCTTTTCGTAGCGCATTGATTGTCGCGCTCGGTTTGGTATTTGCCCATCTTGCCTTCATTCTCCTTATCGGAAACAACCTAATACTTCGCGCGCCGCTCAATTCCTTCTTCTTATCCGTTAGTAGCGGACTAGCCACGTTCAGTCTGTTTTATGCCGCGCGGCAATCTCGCCCCCATCGAAGCATCGTGTCACTTGGCTGGATGATGTTGGCATTCGCGCTGTTGTTCAATACCCTGGGCGAAATTGCACAGGTGGTCGTTTCGCTTCGCATCCCCACGAAAGTGTATCCCTCGCCAGCAGATTGGTTGTATCTTCTGTTCTATCCCCTTTACGTCGTTGGGATCTTGTTTTTTATCGCGGCTGCCAAGTCCGGCGAACGGATCAAGGTGGCACTGGACGCGGCGATCGTCGTCATCGCGGCGACCTTGATCTGCTGGACGTTCATCATCGAGCCGATCATCGTGCCGCTGCTACAAACTGCGGAGACGGCTACTTTTGCGATCCGATTTTCCACGATCAACGCGGTCTCCGATGTGGTCATGGTTCTAGGATTGCTTTGGTTCTTGCACTCTTGGCGTCGCTCGCCGGAACCGGGCTTGATCCTCCTGCTGGCAGTCGGTCCACTGGCAAAGATTATGGCAGATGCTCTAGGCAGCATTTCCTTTTTTCAAGAAGCGAATTCGCTGGGCGGTCTGATTGAGGTGGGTTGGACGTTTTGCTACGCGCTCATCGGACTGGCTGGAATGTTGCAAGTCACGACCAGACACGCTGATTCGCTGTGGTCTTCCACGACGTCTACACCTCGCTACGGACGCGTACACTGGACAAGCTATCTGCCGTATCTCTGGGTCGTCGCTGCGTTTTCCCTGCTGGTCTGGGATTACCATTATCCACTGGCTATCGGTTTTGCGACTTTAGCCGCAGGCGTCGGGGCTATCATCGGACTGATCTTGATTCGACAGGTCCTGGCGTTGCGGGATAACGCGCGATTGTACGCGGCAGCTGAGCGCGAGATTGCCGAACGTAAACTTGCCGAGGAATCTTTGCGACTGTTGCAAAAGGCGCTTGAGACGATGAACCTCGGCGTCACCATTACCGATCTCGATGGGAAAATCATCTACACCAATCCGGCGGACGCGCAGTTGCACGGTTACACGGTGAACGAACTGCTCGGCATGCCGGCGCGAGTGTTCGCGCCGCCGGGCAAGTGGAAGCCCATCCCCGCCGCCCAGCTCAAAGGGCTGAAAAGCTGGCAGCGCGAGGGCGTCAATATTCGGAAAGATGGCAGCACGTTCCCGGCGCAGCTATTGTCCGATGTAGTTACCAATGCCGCGGGCGAACCGATTGGCATCGTGACGAGTTGCCTTGACATCACCGAGCGCAAGCAAGCCGAACAAGCATTGCAAAAAGCGAAAGAGGATTCGGAAATCCGCGTGGCGGAACGGACGGCGGAGTTGAATGCTGAGTTGGAGGAGCGCAAACGCGCTGGCGACCGCCAGCGGATCGTGTATCAAGTTCTCCGCGCCGTCAGCGGTCAGCTCGATCTAGACGCCGCCGTGCGGTCCGCGGCGGAAGCAATCGTCAAAGAAACCAACTATCCGCACGTCTGTATTGCTTTGCCCAACGCCGAGCGCACGCATTGGATCGTTCGCGGCGCAGCCGGCAGTCTCGCCGCGGCGTTGGGAGCCATCTATCCCATCCATCAAGGAGTCATCGGTCGTGCCTTCAAGACGGAGCAGACGCAATGGGTGCGCGACATTCTAACCGATCCGGGCTACGTGCATGACGTTCACGCCGGGTCAGACGCACCGGCGCTGCGCAGCGAATTTGTCGTTCCATTGCGGCGCGGCGAACAATTACTGGGCGCGCTGAACATTGAAAGCGACCATGTGGATGCCTTCGACCAAGAAGATATGGTGATGATCGAGTCTTTGGGCGAAGTGATCGCCTTGGCGCTGGAGAATGCTCAGCTGTATCACGAATTGCACCAGAGCGCGGAACGCTTTCGCTCGGTTTTCGATAACGCGTCGGTCGGCATCGCGATGATGGACGCATCGGAACGCGTGCTCGCCGCCAATGACGCCGAGTGCCGTTTCCTCGGTTATGCGCGAGACGAATTGATCGGTATGCGCTTTGCGGAGTTCACATATCCGGAAGACCTGACCATCGACCGAGACCTGCACCAGTCCTTGTTGGCAGGCAGGCAGACTGACGATACCATTGACAAACGGTACGTCCGCCGAAACGGTCAGATCGTTTGGGGGCGCTTGAGCGTCTCGCTGGTTCGAGGCATGGCAAGCCAGCCGCTCTACACCCTCATCGTCTGCGAGGACATTACGCAGCGCAAGCACATGGAAGAACAGCTGCGCCACCTCAGCACGCACGATAGTCTGACCGGGTTGTATAACCGTGCGTTTTTCGAAGAAGAGTTGAATCGCCTGCGGAGCAGTCGCCAATTTCCGGTCAGCATCGTCATGGTCGATGTAGACGAATTGAAAAAGACGAACGATACGCGTGGACATGCGGCGGGCGACGATCTCTTGCGCCGCGCCGGCGTTGTCCTGCGCGCGGCGTTTCGCGCCGGCGATATGATCGCGCGCATTGGCGGCGATGAATTTGCGGTGTTGCTGCCGCAAGCCGATCCCACCGCCGCTCAGCACGCTTTGCGGCGGTGCCGAGAGGAACTCGCAGAGCACAATGCGATGTACGAACAATACCCCGTGAGTTTGTCGATGGGTTCGGCGACGGCAACGACCAGCGAGAACTTGGCGGACGCGTTGAAGCAGGCAGACACGCAAATGTACCAAGATAAATCGACCCGGAAAGGAAGCGACGACGTTAGCCACACTGCGCCAATTTGACATTTTGGATTTGATGTTGTTTACTGTAGACAGGCGATGTAGCGCAAGCCCTCATCTCAAGTTGGGATGAGGGCAATTCGCTTGCCAATCTTTTGACGAAAGGAATCGTCTATGCCCGTCACCAAACAAGAAGTGCTCGATTATCATCGCATGGGACGCCCCGGCAAGATCGAGGTTGTGGCGACCAAGCCGTCGCTCACGCAGCGCGACCTGACGCTGGCGTACTCGCCCGGCGTCGCGGAAGCATCGCTCGAAGTGGAGCGCGATCCGGAAACCGCGTACGAGCTGACCGCGAAAGGCAATCTGGTTGCGGTTGTCTCCAACGGTACGGCGATTCTGGGACTGGGCGATCGCGGTCCGCTCGCCGCCAAACCGGTGATGGAAGGCAAGGGCTTGCTCTTCAAGCGCTTCGCCGACATCGACGTATTCGACATCGAGATCAACGCGCGGACGCCCGCCGAAGTCATCGCGGTCGTCAAGGCGCTTGAGCCGACGTTCGGCGGCATCAACCTGGAAGATTTCAAAGCGCCAGAGTGTTTCGAGATCGAAGAAAAGTGCAAGGCATCGATGAATATCCCGGTCTTTCACGACGATCAGCACGGCACCGCGATCATCTCTGGCGCGGGCTTGCTGAACGCGCTGGAAATTACCGGCAAACGCGCCGATCAAATTCACGTCGTCATCAGCGGCGCGGGCGCGAGCGCGGTCGCCTGCGGCGAGTTTTGGATTCGTCTCGGCGTCAAACGCGAGAACGTAACGATGGTGGATACCAAAGGCGTCGTGTTCAAGGGACGCACGGAAGGGATGAATCCGTACAAGGAACGTTTCGCGCAGGATACCAAAGCGCGCACGCTCGCCGACGCGGTCAAAGGCAGCGACGTATTCCTGGGTTTGTCGGCGAAAGACATCCTGACGCCGGAGATGGTCAAGACGATGGGGTCGCAGCCGCTAATCTTTGCGCTCGCGAATCCTGATCCCGAAATCAAGTACGAACTGGCGAAACAGGCGCGTCCCGACGCGATCGTCGCGACCGGGCGCAGCGACTATCCCAATCAAATCAACAACGTACTTGGGTTTCCATTCATCTTCCGCGGCGCGCTCGACGTACGCGCCAAGGCGATCAACGAAGAAATGAAAGCCGCCGCCGCCAAAGCGCTCGCCGCGCTGACGAAGGAAGACGTGCCGGATTCGGTGCTCAAGGCGTACGGACTCACGTCGCTCCGCTTTGGTCCCGAGTACATCGTGCCGAAACCGATTGACCCGCGCGTATTATTGTGGGAAGCGCCCGCCGTTGCGCGCGCGGCAATGGAGAGCGGCGTCGCGCGCAAGACGATCGACCTGACGAAGTACCGCGAGCAGTTGGAAGCGCGGCAGGGCAAGGGGCGCGAGCTGATGCGCACGATCATCAACAAGGCAAAGACGGATCCTAAGCGCATCGCGTTTGGCGAAGGCGAAGAGCCCAAAGTCATCCGCGCCGCCGCGCAGATCGAAGAAGAAGGGATCGGGCACCCGGTCCTGCTGGGAGTCCGCTCAATCATCGAGCAGCGCGTGAAAGAGCTGGGACTGGACTATCAGCCCGTGATCGTTACGCCGCGCCGCGGCGATGAATCGCCGGAGATGGAGCGCTACGTCAGCGCGTTCTACAAACTGCGCGAGCGCAACGGCGTCACGCGCGGAATGGCAGACCGTTTGATGTCGCGCCGCAACCACTTTGGTCCGATGATGGTGGCGCTGGGCGACGCGGACGCGTTCGTCAGTTGGTTGACCTTCAACTATCCCGACGTGATTCGTCCGGCGCTGCAAATCGTTCACACGCGCGAGGGCGTGAAGAAAGCAGCGGGGATGTACATCGTGTTGACCAAAGACAAGGTCTTTTTCTTCACCGACGCGACGGTCAACATCGACCCGAGCGCGGAGGATTTGTCGGAGATTGCGATTTTGGCGGCGGACGCGGCAAAATCGTTCGACATCGAGCCGCGCGTCGCGATGCTCTCGTTCTCGAATTTTGGCGGAACCCCGCACCCGCTGGCAGAAAAGGTGCGCCGCGCGCTGGAACTCGTCCGCGCCAAGCGACCGGAACTACCGATTGACGGCGAGATGCAGGCGGACACCGCCGTGGTGCCGCAGATCCTGGAGGAGCGCTATCCGTTCGCGCGCGTGCGCAATCCCAACGTGCTCGTGTTCCCAAATCTGGAATCGGCAAACGTCGCGTACAAATTGCTGCGGCATCTCGGCGACGCGGAAACGATCGGACCGCTTCTGCTGGGGATGGGCAAGCCGGTGCATGTCTTGCAGCAGGGCGACGAGGTGAAGGACATTGTGAACATGGCGGCGATTGCGGTGGTGGATGCGCAGAGGAAATGACAAATTAAAAATCAACAAATGACCAATGAGGACGGAAATCGCTCTCCGTCCTCATTTTGTGTTGCGATAAATCCGCGCGATCACGCTTTCGGTTGCATGCTTTTCAGCTGGTCGGCGGTCGCGCGCGTGTTTGCTTCAAATGCAATCATCACGTCGACC